>JAQUBU010000135.1 GCA_028686565.1 Syntrophomonadaceae bacterium | reverse complement strand
GGGATGCCGGATGTGCAATGGGTCCTGAACCATATACACTGGCTATCATATTAAGAGAGAGTATGAGCAATATGTATTTCAGGAATATAAGAATAAAAGCTACCGATATTGACGGAAGCAACCTTTTCGCGAAGATCATTGCAGATGGGGCATATCCCCGTGAACAGGTGGAACGTATTCCTAAAGACATCTTTGCAAAGTATTTTGTTCCTTATACTAAAGAAGGCTATTACCAATTGACCGAAGAGATAAGAAAATCAGTATCATTTCAAAAACATGATCTTCTGTCTCTGAAGCCAATAACTGCCGAATTAAGCTTGATTGTATGTAAAAATGTGCTTTTACATTTCCAGGAAGAACAGAGGATAGCGGTTATCCGGATGTTTTATGATTCATTAATGGAAGGTGGGTTCCTGGTAACCGAACAAACCCAAAAATTGCCTCAGGAAATATCTCATTTATTTGAACCAGTCGTTGCAAATGCACAGCTTTTTCGGAAGGTGAGTTGATAATTAAGTGATCGTTTATTTTAATCTGAAGGGGGCAAGTGTGAATGGTAATTACGGTTATTAATAACAAAGGGGGGACTGGCAAAACGACGATTTCTGTGAATCTGGCGGCCTCGGTGGCAAGGTCCGGTTATAATGTTCTCCTGATCGATTTGGATTCCCAAGCTTCAGCTGCTTTTTATCTGGGACTATCTCGTGAAGAACTTGAACCATCCCTGGCCGATGTGCTTTTTAATGAACTGCCTATTACTGAAGCAATTCGTGAAACAGATATTCCCGGTCTGGATATAGTGCCTGGGGGAATCGAATTAGCCCACAGTGACTTGATTTTAGCAGATGTGGCTGGTCGAGAGGATTGCCTGCTTAAAGCAATAAAGCCAGTTAAGAATCATTATGACTTTATTATTTGTGATTGTTCCCCTTCAATATCTACGCTCTCAGTTAATGCGCTTATAGCTTCCGACACTTATTTAGTGCCTATTACGCCTCAATACTTGTCACTCGAAGGACTTGTTTCATTAATGGAAGCCGTAGATAAAATAAAAACAGGTATGGGCCTTAATGCAAATTTGTTAGGAATAGTTATTAACATGGTCAGCACTGCCAGCCAACAGACGAGAAGTCAGGCCAACATAATTGGCCTGGTCCGGGAGCACTACCAGAAAGCAGTATTCACCAACTTTATTAAACGTTATGCCAAGTTGGAGGAAGCACCCGCACATGGGTGCAGCATTTTTGAGTATGCGCCGAAATCACCGGCTGCCCTGCAATATAATATGCTTGCTCAAGAGGTACTTAGCCGCTGTGGTATGGAAGATAAAGCAGTATGAATTTTAGAGCAAAGGCAGTTTGACCGGGATTTCTTTAATAATGCTAAAAGTTTTTAACAGGAGGTTGATCGAATTGGCAAATAAGATTAAGAAAGACATTTTCGAGCGTTCTTCGAGCGAAGTTCAGGCAGAAAAAACAGTTGCTAATAAAAAGATGAATTATGATGACGAACCACTTGCTGATGATAAATCAGAAACAAGCAGGAGAGCAGTATTTGCTGAAGTCAGCAAAATTATAAATGCTATAAAAGATGGACAACTAGATGCTCGAGCTGATTTACGTACTATTAGCGGTGCTGATAAAGAACTGCTGGAAGGTATAAACGAGATGCTGGATGCGGTAATAGAACCATTGAATGTAGCTGCCGAGTATGTGGAACGGATCAGCAAGGGCGATATACCACAAAAAATAACCGACAATTACAATGGCGACTTCAATGAAATCAAGAACAATTTAAATGCCTGTATAGATGGTTTGGGCGGCTTGGTAGAATGCAGCACAGTCCTTAAGAAAATGGCAGTTAACGATCATACACTTAAAGTTGAGGGTCAATATCAGGGAGTATTTTTAGAGACAGCTGATGCTGTAAATAATGTAAGACTTAGATTGCTTTCAGTTGTGGATGCTAATGTACATATTGCGGCTGGTGATTTTGCCCAGAATCTAGAAAATTTTAAGAAAATAGGCAGACGCAGTGAAGCTGATCGCATAGTGCCATCATATATAGAAAGTATGGAAAATATAAACAGGCTGGTTTCAGATGCCGGCATACTCGCCGAATCAGCAATAGCAGGCCGTTTGGATACTAGAATAGATACTACAGTACATAATGGGGAGTACCGCAGGGTTGTAGAGGGAATCAATAATACACTTGATGCCGTAATCGGTCCGTTGAATGTAGCCGCTGAATATGTTGACCGCATCAGCAAGGGTGATATACCCCAAAAAATCAGTGACAATTACAATGGCGACTTCAATGAAATCAAGAATAATTTGAATGCCTGCATAGATGGTTTGGGAGGTTTGGTTGAGAGCAGTGCAGTACTTAAGAAATTAGCAGTTAACGATCTCACAGACAAGGTTGAGGGTCAATATCAGGGAATATTCTCTGAGACTGCAGATGCTGTAAACAATGTGAGAATTAGATTGCAATCTGTGGTGGATGCTAACGAACATATTGCAATTGGTGATTTTGCACAGAAACTTGAAGAGTTTAAAAATGTAGGTATGCGAAGTGAAAATGACAGATTAATACCTTCATATATAGCAAGTATGGAGAATATACACAAACTTGTTTCAGATGCTGCAATGTTGGCCGAAGCAGCAGTAGCCGGACGTTTGGATACGAGAATTGATGTATCTGTACATAAAGGAGAGTACCGAAGAGTTGTGGAGGGATTTAATAATACCTTGGATGCGGTAATCGACCCCTTGAATGAAGCAGCAGAGGTTTTAGCCGAGATGGAAAAGGGGAACTTGCGTGTAAATGTTCAAGGTGATTATAAAGGAGACCACACCAAGATCAAGAATGCATTAAATGGAACCATTAATACCCTCATAGAATACGTAGGTGAAATATCTGAGGTTCTTACAAAAATGGGGAACGGCAATCTGAATGTAGCTATAAATAGAGATTACAGAGGAGATTTTAGCGAGATCAAAGACTCCCTGAACCTGATCATTAATTCCCTTAATGAAACCCTGGGTGATATTAACGTAGCTTCCGATCAGGTTGCCAATGCATCAAGCCAGGTAGCCAGTTCCAGTCAGATGTTGGCCCAAGGGGCTACTGAACAATCAAGTGCCATAGAACAATTGACTGCTTCCATAACGCAAATAGCGGCTCAAACCAGTCAAAATGCTGCTTCTGCCAACCAGGCCAATGAATTGGCTTTAAATGCAAGAGACAATGCAATTGAAGGCAATAACCAAATGAAGGGCATGCTGGATGCCATGGAAGCCATAAATGAATCCTCCGGAAACATATCCAAAATCATCAAGGTTATTGATGAGATTGCTTTCCAGACCAATATTTTAGCTTTAAACGCTGCAGTTGAAGCTGCCCGGGCAGGACAGCATGGTAAAGGATTTGCCGTGGTAGCAGAAGAAGTAAGGAACCTGGCTGCCCGAAGTGCCAGTGCTGCCAAAGAGACTACCGATATGATAGAAGGTTCCATTAAAAAAACCGAAGCGGGAACCAAAATAGCAGGCGATACGGCCAATGCACTAAGTAAAATTGTTGAGGGTGTAGCCAGGGTAGCTGAATTAGTAGGGGATATTGCTGTAGCATCAAATGAACAAGCTACCGGCATAGCTCAGATTGATAAAGGTGTAGAGCAAGTATCACAAGTTATTCAAGCCAATGCTGCCACAGCTGAACAAAGTGCTGCTGCCAGTGAGGAACTTTCCACCCAAGCTGATTTATTAAAACAGGGGGTAAGCAAGTTCAATCTTAAAAAACGTGAAATGACTACTGCAATTAACCTTAACTCCCTCAGTCCTGAAATGTTAGAGCTATTAGAAGAAATGCTGCGTAACAGGAAACTCAAACCTGCTTCGGGGGGAGGAAGCACAAACAGCACTAATAGTTCTTTGGAATACAAAACACCTAAAACTAGAATATCCCTAAGCGACAGCGAATTTGGAAAATACTAATTAAATGCAATGAATAGGATTGGCACTTGTTAATAAGGCAGGTTAAGAGATGATAGTAATTTCTAACCAGGAATTTAACGTTTTATCGCAATATATATATAATTACTGCGGAATAAATCTAAGTAACAAGAAAATGTTGATAGAAGGAAGATTAAACAGCCTGCTAACGGAAAAAGGGTTTATGGATTTTTCATCTTACCTAACTTATATGCTTAATGATGCAAGTGGAGATGCGGTTAGTGCAATTGTTGACCGCATCTCTACCAATCATACTTTCTTTATGAGAGAGGTTCAGCATTTTAATTATTTTCGTGATCATGTTTTGCCTGAAATCCAATTCTCGGTGAAAAACAAGGACTTAAGGATTTGGAGTGCAGGTTGTTCAAGCGGAGAAGAACCTTATACCTTGGCTATGATAATTGCGGATTATTTTGCTGATGAAAAAGTTAATTGGGATACTAGAATACTAGCAACTGATATATCTTCTAAAATCCTTGAAAAAGCACGTGAAGGTGTATATAAAGATGAAGAAATTATTTCCATACCTATTCAATGGAAGTTAAGTTACTTCAAAAAAACCAGTCTGGATAGCAATATGGTTGCTGAAAAAATAAAGCGGGAAGTATTATTCCGCAAATTCAATCTTATGGAAAAAATTTATCCGTTTAGAAATAAATTCCATGTTATATTTTGTCGTAATGTTATGTTGTACTTTGACGAATGTACAAAAAGAGATCTGGTAAACAGGTTTTATGAATACACTGAACCTGGAGGTTATCTGTTTATTGGACAGTCAGAAACTTTAAATCGAGATGAAAGCGATTATCAATATATCATGCCAGCAGTTTATAGGAAGGGGTAAACATTTGCTGAATAGAAAGAAAGTTCGAGTGCTTATTGTAGATGACTCCCTTTTGTTCCGGGAAACTCTGGCAAGAGGAATATCTGCAGACCCTGTTATTGAGGTGGTGGGTACGGCATCGGATCCTTTTATGGCTAGAGACAAGATTTTGCAATACGAACCTGATGTTATGACCCTTGATGTGGAAATGCCCAGAATGAATGGTATTGAATTTTTACGCCGTCTTATGCCGCAATATCCAATCCCCGTAGTTATGATCAGCGGGTACAGTGAAAATGTGTTTGAGGCATTGAATGCTGGTGCTGTTGATTTTGTAGCCAAGCCGAATATGGTCAAAGGTCAAGGCTTGGAATCTTTAATCAATGAATTGATAGTAAAAATCAAAATAGCTTCAACTGCCAAAGTCGGACACTGGAAAAAGGAAACCGTTCTCAACCAGTCAACCGCCATAGTTAATACTGGTGTTTCAGATCGTATTATCGCTATAGGTGCTTCTACCGGAGGAACCGAGGCTATTTACCAAGTAATAAAATCCTTTCCCCGAGAAATGCCAGGAACTGTAATCGTACAGCATATGCCGGCAGGTTTCACCAATATGTATGCCGAGAGATTGAATAAGACATGCGCTGTTGAGGTAAAGGAAGCTCGGACCGGTGACCAGATTAAAGCAGGACTGGTGCTTATTGCTCCAGGTGATTACCATATGAAGATTAAAAGGAATGGAAGCGCATATACGGTTGAGTGCCTGGCTGGAAATAAAGTAAATGGTCATTGTCCATCGGTAGATGTGTTATTCAATTCACTGGCTGATAAGGCGGGCAGTAAAAGTATTGGCATTATTCTTACCGGAATGGGACATGATGGTGCGAAAGGATTATTGGAAATGAGACAAAAGGGAGCCAAAACCATCGGGCAAGATGAAGAATCATGCATAGTTTATGGCATGCCCAAGGTTGCCTTTGATATTGGTGCCGTAGAAAAACAAGTTTCTTTGGAACGGATAGCTCAGACCATATATTCTTTGCTGAATTATAAATAAGCAGGAAGGCGTATAAGGAAATGCAGAAAATCAAGGAGAAAAATGACCTTTACGAAATTGCCTTGCAGAGTATAGGTGATGCTGTAGTTGCTACAGATATACACAATAATATTATTATAATGAACTCGGTGGCCGAGAAAATGACCGGTTGGGTGAGAGAAGATGCCCTGGGTAAACCTCTAAATGAGGTTTTTGTGTTTATGGAAAAGAAAAGCAACAGCATTATAGAAAATCCATTTCGTTTAAGTCTGGAGCAAGGCTTGACAATTGGACTTAATAAAGATGATTTACTGCTCTCGCGAGATGGAAGCAGCAGATATGCTTCTGCCAGCAGTTCCCCGATAAGGGACACCAATAATAAGATTGTAGGCATAATTGTTGTATTGCGGGATATTAGCCGTATCAGGAATAATGAGGAGCAAATACGTAAGTTGTCTTTAATAATTGAACAAACCAGAAATGCAGTTATTATTACTGACACCAATAGAATTATTGAGTATGCAAATCCTTCTTTTATTCAATTAACA
>JAQUBU010000134.1 GCA_028686565.1 Syntrophomonadaceae bacterium | reverse complement strand
TGACTGCATATTTTTTGCCAACCTGCTTCAGGTAAAACCAAGCCTCCAGAATCAAAGACAGCTACGTTAACCCCAGCAAATTGCGAGAAAATATCGAGCATTTGCTGTATTCTTTTTAGGTCAACTAAATCATGAAAGGAACAGTCCATATTAACCTCATCTCTCAGTAACTCTCTGCTAACAGCGTATAGAATAATGGAAAGCAACTAGAATGGGTAGCAGAATGGCTATTATTTACACTAATCACTGAATATTTATGCAAACTTCTACAAATACTGCGTTTATTCCTTCCTACTTTAATTATTATTTTTAAATTGAGTGGGTCTGATAACAAGTTATGTACTTATACGCATGGATTTCAAAACAGTAGAACCTGCATTGAGATACGACGAGAAGATTCTGCGAATATTTTTGAGGAGTTCCATGTCAAATGGAACTCCTCATATCCGAGCGTTGATGATATAATGCATAGTAGGACACTTTTTTAATCACATTAATATTCCTATTAAGGAATTGGCTTAATTATTCGATGTAATATCCTATATGATTATCATATTTTGATTAATGGTATATTTTATTGGGCAGGTGGATACCTTGCGGAAAATACCGCTTAATTATGTCGATGAAGGGATGTTGCTGGGTCGCAGCATCATAGATAGTGAAGGTAATATTTTGCTCAGATCCGGTGTAGAGCTGGATGAGTATTATATTAGACGACTCTATGAAATTGGTATTCATTATATCTATATACGTGATATATTTTCCGGAGAAGCTGATGAAGAAGACGTAATTTCTGAAGAGACCCGAATAACTACCGTAAAACTCGTCAAAAATACCTTCAGTCACTTGCAGCAGGACCGCAAGATTAATACTATTGCTTTGCGTAAAGTAGTCAATAATATGCTGGACGAGATTCTGGATAATAGCAATGTACTGCTCAGCATTTCCGATATATCAACTATCGACAACCTTGTTTTTTATCATTCGGTAAGTGTATGCACGCTTTCCATTATGACTGGCATTACAATGAATTATAATGAAACAAAACTCAAGGAACTTGGTATCGGTGCCCTGCTGCATGATATAGGCAAGTCCAAAATAGATCCGGATTTACTTTTCCGGTCCGGTAACTTGAATGAGGAAGAATCCGCTTTGCTTTCCAAGCATTCGGAATTTGGATACACTATTATTCGTGATTACGGTGATCTCTCCCTGCTTTCCGCACATGTTGCATTACAGCATCATGAACGCTGGGATGGCAAGGGTTACCCCAGACAATTGGCAGGCAGCAGCATACATGAGTATGCACGTATCGTGGCTGCTGCCAATACCTATGATGAACTTATGACTGACCGGCCTAATCGCCCCGCATATCAAGTTAATCAAGCGATAAACCTCATAAAACGTATGAGCGGCATTTATTTTGATCCTGCTGTGGTTAACGCAATGATATCAAACATTGCAAGCTATCCATTAGGTTGTTTCATAAAACTGAATACTGGCGAAATTGGCATAGTGTCACATATTAATGCCCAAACTCCACAAAGACCAATTATTCGTATAATAATAGATAACTCACTGCGAAGGATACCGCATCCCCATGAAATTGATCTTTCCCGAATGACTACAGTAATACCTGTAGAAGTATTGAGCGAGCATGAACTGCAAAAACTTTTGCCACGTCCATCGGGAACTTAGGAGTATAAGCATATGGAAAATCATGATATTAATAAGAATATTAATTCTAAATTGGATGACTTGGAAAAGGAAAACTGCAGCTTACGTGAACAGCTTGTAAATTTGGAATTACAGATAGAGAAGAATTTGGAGCTTAAAGATGAACATCTGAAAGCTCTAAATGTGATTGAATACTCTGTTGACAACAAATTATTGCCTGTTTATTATATGGGCGCGGTTGATAATATTACCGGATATTCCCAAAAAGACTTATTATCTGGATTAATAAGGTGGGAACAAATAATACACCCGGAAGATTTATCAGATTTTAATAATATCCGCCAGCTTTTATTGGATAGTCAACACGCCCAAACCTTCGAATATCGAATTATATCCGGTGAAGGAATAATTCGCTGGCTCAAAGACATGGCGGTTCCAGTATTTGATGACTGCAGACAGCTTATTTACATCGAAGGACTAATAATTGACCAAACACAGCAAAAACACACTGAAGAAAAGCTGCTGGAAAGACAAGCTAATCTGGATAGTATATTAAACTCCGTACAGGACGTAATATGGTCGGTCAGTGCTGATAACTTTGAAATGCAGTATATTAGCCCCTCCGCAGAGAAGGTCTACGGTTACTCCCCTGCACAATTATATGCGGATAATGGTCATAATCTGTTGAAGACATCTCATGAAATGATTATGGATAACTTTTCTACACTGCTTCATCAAGGTTGGTTTGAGGCAGAATTCTCTGTAAGACACCCCAATGGACAAAAGCTCTGGTTGCATCGCCGGGCGCATTTTGCTTATGATGCTTATGGCTGCATCGCCCGTATTGATGGTATTGACACTGATATCACAAGGCGTAAACATGCAGAAGATTCATTGCGCTACATCAGTATGCATGATTTTCTTACCGGCCTTTATAACCGTTTTTATTTCGAAAAGGAAATGCTTGCTATTGATAATAATCTTGAGGATTCCGTTGGTTTGATAGTATGCGATGTTGACGGTTTAAAACTAATTAATGATAATCTTGGACATGAAGCAGGAGATCAACTCCTAAGAGATTGCGCAAAAGTACTCAAGACTTGTTTTCACCAGGATGAAGTGGTATCACGTATCGGCGGTGACGAATTTACCATAATAATTAAAGATTGCTCCATGGAAAAATTAGAGTCTTCCTTGGAAAGACTTCGGCAAACCATTGCTAAACATAATGAGAGCAACCCCCCTTATCCCTTGAGTATATCGATAGGGCATGCATTAAAATTAACTCCTGAAGTCCAGATGAGGGAAGTATTCCGAGAGGCTGACAACCTGATGTATATTGAAAAACCTGAAAAACGGCAAAGTTTTAAAAAATTATACCGAAGTTTAAAAATATGAACTTGTAAGAACAAAATCTTAGGCCAGGCACAGTCATAGATAAAGACAGCAACAGGTTAATTAATATAGAATAGACATTAGAGCAGATAAAAACGCGGTTTAAAGAAGAGGGGGTTTTATTATGAGAAGACTATCCGATAATGTAGTTGTTCTGGGTAATGGTTATTTCAATTTTTATTTGGTAGGTAAAGAGGAGGCAGTTTTGCTGGAATGTGGTACCAGAGCAGGGGCTGCAGTTTTCAAGCAAGAATGGGAAGGGCTTGAGGACAAGCCAGCGGTTAAATACATTGTTATATTACATTCCCATTTTGACCATGCTTGCGGTATTCC
This sequence comes from Syntrophomonadaceae bacterium, assembly GCA_028686565.1. GTDB lineage: Bacteria > Bacillota > Syntrophomonadia > Syntrophomonadales > Syntrophomonadaceae > JAQUBU01. Next base: position 3,028 of record JAQUBU010000134.1, on the reverse strand, counting down.
CATATTAAAGGAATTATTTCCTGATGCTGAGGTATTGGGAAGTGCCGCCGCCCAAAAATTCCTGTCTAAAGAAAAAATAGTTAAAGACTTATATCGTAATGATGCAATTTTATCCGAATGCTATTTTAAAAATGGATTGTTGCAAGAAAAACCTGATACTTCGGAGTTGGATTTTATTGGGGTTGATAGAGCAGTCGCCGAAGGAGACATACTTGAACTGGAACCTGGTCTGCAGCTAAAGTTTATCGATGCTCCCGGACATAGTGTTTGTTCCATCGCCGCTTACCTGGCAAGCGATCAGGCAATGTTTGTATCCGATGCCACAGGTTACCGCAGCAGTAAAGATGACATGACTCCAGTGTTCTTCCAGGGTTACGATTTATATACTTCAACTATCGAAAAATTAATGTCATATCCAACCCAGATAGTAGGCGTAGCACATGGGGATATTCCTCTGGGTAATGATGTCGAAGGGTTTTATCAAAATACCCTTCTGGCCGCCGAGGAAGGTTTTGATTTCATAAAAACCAGGCTGAATGAAGGAATGGATGAGAAAGAACTGGCTAAAATACTCTTCGACCGCTATATAAAAGGGGGGCTTGCTTACTATCCGGAAGAAATGATGCTGGGTTCCATGCACCTTCTGATTAAGAATGTTAAAGGAAAATAATAATATCCATTATTAGGTCGCGAATATTAACCGGCAGCAATGACCATAATATGAATGGTTTAGGTAATTATTAATCTTAAAAATATGCCTGGTACAGGAGAAATATTCGTTGACAAATGCATTTTGGGGTATTGTTCCCTCAGATACTTTCCTTTATAAAATGGAAATAGAGTTCACTCGTTTGCGAATAGAGAATTGGCTTCATCATGATCTTTTCAGCTTCCATTGGTGGCTGCTGCTCTTTATTTTAATAATACCATGGTTCATTTGGTGGATTTACGTAGACCGCAGGCGGCTTTTGGAAATCTCCTTATTCGGGGCTATAGTTCTGATTATTTCATCATTCTCAGATTCAATATTATCAGAATTGGGACTATGGTCTTATACTTATGAATTGCTTCCGGTATGGCCCCGCTTGATAACCGCAGACTTTACAATTTTACCAGTTACATATATGTTTCTTTATCAGTATTTTAGAAACTGGAAACATTTTATTCTGGCTATGATTGTTATGTCTGCGGTTTTTGCTTTTGCTGGTGAACCTCTTCTCATATGGTTAAAAATCTATAATCTGCACAATTGGAAACATATTTATTCTTTTCCTATTTATATCGCACTTGGTATATTTGTACGCTACATTATAGAAATATTGCTGCTCCATCAAAAGGGGAATAGAATAGGATTTTAAGCATCGGAAAAAACTGTGGAGCAGTTTCGGGGGACATCTTTTCGCTCCGCTATAAATTAGCTAACCCCCAAAGGAGATGCAGGTGTATGCAATCATCAGCTAATCAAATAGTACGGCGTCCAAAATCAACGCTGGCAGTTTATTCTACTAATATCGTTCATTTGCGAAACCCCTTTGTTGTAGCCTGGTGGTCTCTTGCCTATCCGGGATTCGGGCATTTCAGACTGATTAGTACGTTTAAAGGGATGTTTTTATTCGTTGGGGAGCTGCTGATAAATACCCATGCCCATATCAACCAGGCGATTATTTACAGTTTAACTGGTAAAATTACTATGGCTAAGCAGGTCTTGGATACCCATTTATTACTTTTATACTGTGGAATACTGATTTTTGCGGTTTGGGATAGTTATCGTGCAACCATAGAGATAAACAAGCTGTCTGTTTTGGCTGATCATGAAAATGCTGTTATCTCCCCAACCATGTTATCACCTGCGGGGATAAATTTCCTGGAAAAAAGGAATCCCTGGGTGGCAGCAGCCTGGGCGGCCATGATGCCGGGCATGGGGCACCTTTATACGGTTTCCGTTTTGCATGCCATGTTTTTATTGATCATTGGAACAATCATTGTCTATTTTTCCCACCTGCTTCCCGCTATAGGTTATGTAGCTATTGGTGACTTGGCACAGGCCAAAACCGTACTTGATCCCCAGTGGGTGCTTAACTTTCCTTCTTTCTACTGTTTCAGTATATATGATGCCTATGTAAAAACTGTGGAGATCAATAAGGCATTCGATCAGGAACAGGCTCAATACTTTAGGAATAATTATCAGAGTCCGCTTTTTCAAATGCCTCTGTAAATCATATTGGAAAGGAAATGCATATGTATCTGGTAGCATCTTTTAATTATTGTCTGCATACTGAAATTGCTATTACCAAGGTGGAACAATTGGGTATCAGGAAAGAGCAAATACTCGCTGTTCCTCTGGAAGTAAGAGGGGAAACCCGCCATATATTTGACACTATTCACCACTCGGACGGTATCAGCCTGTTTGATGGCGGAGCTATTCTCGGGACAGTATTTATGGTTTTGGGGGTTATCTATGGCTTCGTTTGGGAATGGGGACCAATAATATGGGGTTTGCTGGGTTTAACAGGTGGTTTCCTGGCCGGTTTGCTGCTGGATATTTCGTTCAGCAAATTCAAGCATTCCCAAGAAAGACGAAATGAGAAAAATGCTGAGTTATTTCTCATTGTAGAATGCAAAGAGCAACAGGTTGAACAAGTAAAAAAAACTCTCTGGGACCATCAAGCTTTGGGAGTAGCTGTTTTGCCATATAGTTAGCAAAATCATTCATTTATAATTACTAACTCAACTTTCTGACCAAAAGAACAGGCTGAAAAGCCCGAAAAAGCAATAAATAAACTGTTTAAATTCCATATTGACGAACATCGCGAGCTATCTTATATGTCATTGTTATTAAGCTAGTGTGCTTGTCATTGCTACGAGACTAGTGTACTTGTCATTTGTTATGAAATAGCGTACCTGTCATTGCAAGCGCAGCGCCAACCTGTCATTGCAAGCGCAGCGCCTTCCTGTCATTGCGAGCGCAGCGCCTTCCTGTCATTGCGAGCGCAGCGCCTTCCTGTCATTGCGAGCGCAGCGCCGCCAT
>JAQUBU010000133.1 GCA_028686565.1 Syntrophomonadaceae bacterium | reverse complement strand
ATGTTCGCAATGTGGAGCTTGTGTAGAGGTTTGTCCTGTTGACGCTATCGATTTAGAAAATAGTGCTTTGATTGATATCAAAAAATGTATTTTGTGCTGTGCTTGCATTAAGAATTGCCCTGAGAATGCACTAACAATGAAAACTGGTTTAGTTAAAAATGTTGCCATGAGCATGAGTCAAACATGTCAAAATCGAAAGGAGCCGGTATTCTTCTTGTAAAACCTTGCTTAATCATTCGAAGTTACTGCGAAGCAGTTCTTGCGCACCGCTGGAACGAGCTGGGGAATTAGAAACCGCCATTTGTATATATTCGAAACCTGCCAACCTAAACCCAAACCTATTGGCATAGGTATTTAGTATTCCACTGCATAAATATGTTTAATTTTATCCGTCATAAATAATGAGGAGGATATAGCAGCAATGGTAACTCGAAGATTGCAGCGACTGTTTATTTCTATTGTTATAGCACTGTTATTTTGCCACCTATTCGTTATTCAATCACAAGCTGTTGATATAATAGATACATTTAATAAGTATAAGGAAGTCCCGGACAAAGTAGAAAACCTGGAAAAACTTGTAGAGGATTCAAACAAGGAAATTCAGGATTTGAAAAATCAAATTCAAGAGTTGGAAAGTCAAAAGCAAAAGTTAGATGAAAAATACCAGGACTTATCAAACGAAAATGAGGAATTAAGAAAACAGCTAAAGGAATCACAGAACTCTTATTTCCCACTTTTTATTGCCATCATTATAGCAATAGTAATTTTAATAATTGGGGCAAAGTATATTGTACGCAGAATCCGCAATCTAGGAAAAAGATAGAGGAGATAGACCGGGATGAATGTTGATCTATTAAATTTGCAAACAGTTAAAATCTCATTGGAAAACAGTTCAGATACAGTCCGTATTTTAGAACCGAGCACAATTATAATGTTTCACGGAGATGGAAACCTGCGTGAAGATCGCCGAGTGAAGATTAAACACGCATTTGCAGGAAACCGCTTATATGAGTCAATAATATCAGGACCCTGTAGCTTTGTACTGTCTCTGCCATCTGGATGCTATGTCAATATAATACCGGTTACAGATGAATTGCTCTTCGATGTTAAAAACGTCCTGTTTTATCCCGATAATTTAGAAGTAAACCGCATTTACCAATCATGGCCAAATATTTTAGCTACTTCTTCTATTACTCGCTATGAGTTTAAAGGATCGGGAAAAATAGGAATAATGACCGGCGGCCCAATCATAAGTGAAATCTTAGATGATAATCATTGTTATGTTGATGTAAATAGTCTAGTAGCCTTACCGAAATCTGCAAAAATTGAAGTAGGCGTGTATGGTAATGGAAAAGCTGAGCAGCACATGGCATGGCAATACTTGATATCCGGAACCGGAACAATACTCATCGATACTGCATCATCAACTGCAGTTTTACTGACACAAGGCCTAAAAAGTAAGGATAATATAGTGATGAGAGCAATAAAAGATAATGTTCCAGGTGCTGGTACACTAATTCCATAAAGCATCCAAGTATATATAAATCATTGACACTCCTGTTACGGTAGGATTTAGAATTGAACCATAGATCAAATATGCGCATAGGAGATTTATGTTTATGTACAAAATTGGTGTCTTTTCAAAGATGAATAAAATAACAGTTAAAACACTTAGACATTATGATGATATCGGACTTCTTAAGCCTTGCCATGTAGATGAAACGACTGGATACAGATATTATTCATCAGATCAACTGCTGGTTCTGCACAGAATACTGGCACTCAAACAAATCGGATTCTCGCTTAGTGAAATAATTGAAGTGATGGACAAGGATTTTTCCCCGGGCAGAATGATTGATTACCTTGAAGGAAAGAAGTCAGCTATATCAAAGACTATTGAGGATGAACAGGCTAAACTTAACCAGGTTGAATCTTATCTGAAAAATTTAAAACAGGAGGTAGTATTTATGATGCACAATGTTATTTTAAAAGAACTTCCGGAAGTTATTGTAGCTTCTATGAGAAAAATAATCCCGAATTACGAAGCGTTTAATACCATTTACCCTGAGATGGGTAAATATATGGTAGAACAGAAGGTAAAATGTACAACACCAGGTTATTGCTTTACCCTTTACCATGATGGCGAATATAAGGAATCAAACATCGATGTAGAGATATGTGAAGCAGTCACAGGTTTTGGCAATGACTCAGATATAATTAAATTCAAGAAAATTGATGGTGTCAAGACAGCTGCGTGTGTTATTCACCAAGGCCCTTACTCCACATTGGGAATGGGGTATGGTGCAATAATGAAATGGATTGAAGAAAACTCTTACGATATAACCGGCTTGCCAAGGGAATCTTATATTGATGGCATCTGGAACAAAGAAAACCCCGATGAATGGCTTACCGAAATCCAGATTCCAGTCAAGCTAAAATAGCGATTGAGGAGAGATCCTCCATTTGATGTTATTTTGCCATCTGAAGGATTTACACAAAAATATTTACAGTCTATAATAGGAACCCGACCGCTTCTTTAAGCGGCCGGGTCATCTTTTCGCCTCGTTATAATTTGCGGCGCTCATCTCGCAGCTTAGCAATTGCGGTTCTAAAAGCCGGATGCACCGAATTAACATCAGGGGCATCCAAAGTCAGCCATATAAACCTGTCGTGTTCATTTGACAGCATGACCTCTGTGTCCCCTGTTTGACATAAGTAAATAACACCGGCAAGTTGGGTCATTTCATCCTTTTTGTGTATCCAGGTATCATATAGGATCAGATTACTCACATTTAGAGAAGTCTCTTCGACGATTTCTCTCACAATAGTTTCCTGTGGTGCTTCACCAAATTCCATTGTACCTCCGGGCAAATCCCATAAAAATACTGGCATCCGGTAATTGGATTTCTTATGAAGAGCCAGGAATTTACCACCATTAAATATAAGTGCCTTTACTGAAAAGATGATTCTTTTAGCTTCATTCATAAAAGTATTCCTTTAAAAACTAGCCTCATAACAAAATCCTCCACTTTTCTTAAATAATTTTCGTTCCAAGGTTCATAGTAAAATTGTAATTCATCCACTACCAATCATCAATTGTTATTAGTTCATGTTAAGATCGATTCTTTTCTTTGACAAAGGACAAAACATTAGATATCATTTTAATATATTACATGTTATGTATTGGGAGAATAGGATGCTCCCGTAAGTGCTTAACTTGTCTTAAATGTTAGCAAGATTTTTATTGCGCGCTAGAATCGTTCAAAGAAGCAAATTACACAAGGGAGGTTGAACTATGCAAACCAGAATGACCGAATTATTTGGAATCAAATATCCTATTATATGCGGCGGAATGTTGTGGCTGTGCAAGCCTGATCTTTGCGCTGCCGTTTCCAATGCTGGCGGTTTGGGCAATTTAACTGCTGCCAACTACGATTCCGGCGAGGAATTTCTAACTGCTGTTAAAATGACCAAAGCACTTACCGACAAGCCTTTTGGAGTAAATATTACCCTTATGCCTTCTTTCCGAATCAGTGAAGAGACTTATGATGACTACTTCCGGGTATGTTGCGAAGAAAAGGTAGCAGCCATTGAGGTTTCCGGCAAACCAGCTGAAAAATACATCAATATGGTTCATGAGGCAGGAATCAAAATTATGCATAAGGTAGGAGCAGTCAGACACGCTCTTCACTGTGAAATGCTGGGCTATGACGCCGTTATTGCGGCTGGTTTTGAGGAAGGCGGGCACCCCCTCAATGACGATGTTTCAACCATGGTCCTTACCCCCCGTATTGCTGAGACTGTAAAAATACCGGTTATTACTACCGGCGGAATCGCTGATGGCCGCGGTCTGGCTGCAGCTTTGGTTCTGGGTGCCCACGGAATTATGATGGCTACGCGCTTCATCGCCACCCAGGAATGCCTGGTTCACCAGAATATCAAGAATGAAATCCTTAAACGCCAGGAAAATGACACCACCTTGATAACGAAATCTATCGGCATGCAGGGGCGGGCTTTAAAAAACAATCTGGTAAAGCAAATCCTTGATATTGAAGAACATGGTAAAACTGAAGAACTCTGGCCTTTGCTTTCCGGGCAAATGGTTAAAGAAGCCTGGCAGACCGGAGATGTTAATGAGGCCGCCTTTTATGTCGGCCAATCTAACGGACTGGTTAATGATGTACTCAGCTGCAGTCAATTACTTGACGGGATGGTGAAACAGGCGGAGCAAATATTGCGTGACAATCTTCAGAAATTTTAAGCAGCGGAAAAAACTGCTGCAACGCGGATTTAAGCACCAGAAGAAACTGCGCAGTAGTTTCAACATACTGCTGCAACGAGACAGCGCCTCGCTAGAACCCGCCACCTGTTAATAGGAACTCGAACCGCATTAAAGAAGCAGGGGACATATTTTTTACCTCGTTATAACCAAGACAAAATATTATTAAACCAACTGCTGCTTAAACAGCAAACTACTAAAAAAGCCTATCCCGAATATTACAGGGATAGGCTTCACAACTTCCTGATCTGCAAAGCTATTCTATTTTCACTAAAAGTTCCCCATTCTTGACCTGCTGCCCCTGGATCACGCTTACACTTAAAACTTTACCACTTATCGGAGCAACTACCTGGGTCTCCATCTTCATAGCTTCAATAATTATAAGACTTTGACCGGCCTTTACCATATCACCATCTTTGACCAGTATCTGAGCAACTGTACCCGGGATGCTGGCACCAATCTCATTTTTATTTCCGGGTTCAGCAAAAATGGTTGACGGCGTTATATCTCCTTTTTTATAAACCTTATCCAATATAGTTATCTCCCGGGGATTACCGTTTACCTCAAAATCAATCTTTCTGAAACCATCTTTATCAATCTTACCTATATTAATAAGCTTAACGATAAATATTTTGCCTTCGTCAACTTCGACTTCACAAACTTCACCTTCGCTTATCCCATTGAAGAATACCAGACTGTTCATGCGGCTTAAATCTCCAAAGGTCTTTTTAAACTCCAGATATTCTTCATATACTTTGGGATATAAAGCATAGCTTAAAATTTCTTTCATCGATGGCTTGATATTGAATTTCTCTTCAAGGCTCTTCTTAACAGCATCAAAATCGGCTGGCTCCAATAATTCTCCCGGGCGGCAGGTTATAGCAGTTTTCCCCTTCAGGACAACATCTTGTATATCAAGCGGAAAACCGCCTACTGGCTGGCCCATCATCCCTTCACAATATGCAACTGCTGAATCAGGAAAAGCTAAATCCTTGCCCTTTTCTATGATGTTTTCCGGAGTCAAGTCATTTCTGACCATAAATATAGCCAGATCTCCCACTAGTTTTGATGAAGGAGTTACCTTTACTATGTCGCCCAGCATATCGTTCACTGTTTTATACATTTCCTTTACTTCCTGGAACTTGTGTCCCAATCCAAAACTCACAACCTGCGGTTTGAGATTGGAGTATTGCCCTCCGGGAATCTCATACTTATACACTTCAGCCGTGCCTGATTTTAAACCCGACTCAAATTGACTGTATATGGGCCTTATATCGCTCCAATAGTCAGCAATCTCCTGAATCTCATCCAGATTAATACCCGTATCTCTATTGGTGTTTTCCAGAGCTGCTACTACCGAATTAAGAGCTGGCTGACTGGTAAGTCCGGACATGCTGTTAAATGCTGTATCCACTATATCGACTCCAGCTTCGGCGGCCATAAGTATGGTAGCCACTCCATTACCGCTGGTATCATGGGTATGCAAATGAATAGGGATCGATATCTCGTTCTTAAGTGCTCTAATTAGTTTTTGTGCCGCATAGGGTTTCAAAAGTCCTGCCATGTCCTTAAGCCCCAGAATATGGGCTCCCATTTTTTCGATTTGCTTGGCATTTTCCACATAGTATTTTAGAGAGTATTTGTCTCTTCTTTCATCTAAAATATCCCCTGTATAACAAATACAAGCCTCCGCAAGCTTACCTGTTTTTAAGGTTTCATCAATTGCTACTTCCATGCCCTGAAGCCAGTTTAAAGAGTCAAAAATCCTGAAGATGTCTATACCCGAGCTGGCTGCTTCGCGAATAAATTCTCTGACCATATTATCAGGATAATTTGTATATCCAACCGTGTTGGCTCCGCGAATTAACATCTGCAGCATAATATTGGGAATCTTTTTGCGAATTTCAGTCAGTCTTTCCCAGGGGCTTTCTTTCAGAAAGCGGTAAGCAACATCAAACGTAGCTCCACCCCACATTTCCAGAGAAAACAGATCTCTGCCCAAATGCGCAGTGGCCTCAGCAATTCTTAACATATCCACCGTTCTAACCCGGGTTGCCATTAAAGATTGGTGCGCATCCCTCATAGTGGTATCGGTAAGCAGTAGTTTATCCTGGGCTTTTATCCAGTTTACAACCCCCTGGGGACCCTTCTTATCCAGGATTGTTTTCGTGCCGGTTAACTTG
>JAQUBU010000132.1 GCA_028686565.1 Syntrophomonadaceae bacterium | reverse complement strand
GCAATGACAGGTTGGCGCTGCGCCCGCAATGACAAGCACACTAGTTTCATAGCAATGACAAATGCGGTAGTTCATAGCAATGACAAATGCGGTAGTTCATAGCAACGATAAATATGGTAGTTCATAGCAACGATAAATATGGTAGTTCATAGCAACGATAAATATGGTAGTCATAGCAACGATAAATATGGTAGTCATAGCAATGACAGGTTGGAGTAGCGCTCCTCGCAATTCTCACACGCTGGGCGCACCACAAATGAATACTTTTTGCGGTTCTGATTCATAATTTTACCATGGCACGAGTTCGATTGTCATTGTCACTAAGAGGTCGACTCGCAATATGGAATTACCCCTGTGGCAGCACCACGAATTGTCCTTTTAGGATGTATAGCAATGTGGCTATAAAGACAGGGGCAGCACACTAGTACTTTGTAAAGTCTAAAAGTTTATTATATCCTCCGAGAAAAATTTTCGCAGGGGGAGGCGGAGGAGTGAGTAATATGGACGTATTGCGATTGACTACAACGAAGCCCTGCGAAAATTTGGCCGGTGGGAATTAAAGTTTTAGATTTTACAGAGTACTAGTTGTGTCGCATAATATGTCACTACGAAAATTGTATTAGTTATTAGCAGAAAAACAAACAAATAATGGAATTAATAATATATAATAAAAATATAGAAAATTATATACAAATTTATCATATATATGCTTTAATTACCGGGCCTTGATGTAATCGGCTTTAGTAAAGCTATTGCAAGATGAGCGTTAATTTTTAAGATTAAAACTGGAGGAACAAATCATGCTGGCAAACAATAGAAACCTTAAAAGAAAGAATGGGGAGCAGGGCTTCACATTGGTTGAATTAATCGTTGTAATGGCTATTCTTGCACTGTTGGCAGGATTGGTAATACCTGAGTTCGGTAATATTTTAAGTGATTCGAAAACCAAGGCCCATAAGGCTAACAAGCAATTAATTGAAGCAGCGGTAGAAATATGTTACACCAATGGCGATTTTGACTCTGACCAGCTTAACGGAACTTATGATTTGATGACTACTCTTAAAGATAAAGGTTATTTGAAAAGTGATTCAATAATTGATCCCATGGATAGTGACAAAAAATATATGGTCAAGGCTACTGAAAAAGACAACAAACTAATTAAGATTGATATAGAAACAACAGACAATAAATAAATTGCCGATAGAGGAAGTCGGGCAGGGATAAAAGTTGTCAGGTGCAAATTTAAAATAATGAAAAGCGCAATTTTTTTACCACAATTAATAATCGGAGTTTATTTTATCAGCCTGATTGCCGGTAATAATAGGAGTGAGCTTCTTTTGTTTTATGATGGGCAAATCGTTAATGAACGTGAAAGAGGTACCAGCCTTTTGGAAGTGCTGGCTGCCCTGGCCATGCTGGCACTATTGACAACTACAGTTCTGGCTGTTTTTTTACCCGCCGGGCTATGGATTAAGAGGGCAAGAGAAGAGACGACGGCTGCTAATTATGCTGCTGCCATATTGGAAGAATTAAGGGACAATCGCAGTTTGCTGCAACCTGTTAATGAAATATCTCCCGAAGATTTAGGCCTGAGTGAGCAATACAGACCAGATATTCCTCATGGGATAGAAGCCCATATAACAACGGAGTTAATTAACGGGTACAGCCAACTATATAAAGCAGATGTTTTAGTAATGTGGAAGGAAGGAAATCAGCTTTGCAAACTTAACATGGCAACAGTGATAAGGAAAGATCAGGAGGTAAGTATTGAACCCTGATGTTAGTGAGCAAGGTACTACTCTCCTGGAAATATTAATAGCAATGATTTTAATGTCCATTTTAATGTCTGGATTGCTGGCAGTCTATTGGACAGGCAATTATGCATTTGCAAGGCAGTCTTCCATTTCCGATGCCCAATACTGTGCCCGGACTGCTATGCAGTGGATTGTCCAGGATATATTGGAATCATGCCAGAGTGATGATTTTATGGCAATTGACAGTGACTGCTTAACTTTGCAAATTCCAGCTGCCGAAGCAAAAGCCCACCAAGTTCATTATTATCTCAACGGAGCCAATCTTCGCCGTAATAATCTTGCGGTCATGGATAATATTGATCATTTAAATTTTACTCGTGATAGTGGTAAACAGCTAATTACCATAATCATTGAGGCCAGGGTCAACAAGCAGAGCTTTCGCTTGGTATGCAGTGCTGTGCCAAGGGTCTCCAAGGCGGCTGGCTCAGGGGGGGGAAATTAAGCAAAGGAGAAAATGTTGGGTTGATTAGCAAGAAAACTGGGCTTGATGAAGATGGAAATCTGATGATAATGGTCTTGATGGTGTTTTTACTTATAAGTGTTCTGGTGACTGCAGTTATCAGTGTGGCCAGCATGGAAAACAAGATCAGTCATTATGCTCTTAATGAGCAGCAAGCCCAGCAGTCAGCCGATGCGGGAGTTGAATGGGCTATTGAAGAAATATGGCAACAAGGTTTGCCTCAAGTATTCAGAGCACAACTGGCTATTGGCGAGATGATCAAGACAGATGTTAACAGCACGGCGCGTGAATTTCTTGAAATGAGGAATAATGGCAATTCAAAATCTCAGCAAAAATGCAGGTATCAGTTTACGGCAAAGTCAGATTACTGCGGAGTAAAAAAAGAAGTCACAGTAGAGATAGTTTATACATATTCCGGAGTTATGCCTGTTGATTATGAACAGGCGGAAATTATGTCCTATAAAACTAATTAGTTGCTCCTTGAAAAACTAAAATTATGGTGTGCGGGTGTACATAAATATACTTGCAGCCAATTTTTGCACGGAAACATCAACTGCCAACTGCTTGTCGATTGGCTTCAGAGGTGCAGGGCTGATTTACATCCTTGTTCAGTAGTCCTCGCGACCCGTCCGTGGGGCTCGACCTCTTCCCCCAATCGCTTTCGCAGGATGTTTCTACCATGCTTCGCCAACAGTTACCAGAAATATTTATGCATACCCTTAAGATGTTTTGTGGTTTTTAAAGGGGGAACTACTTAACAATATGAAGTAACATGCAGAATTCCAGAAGATATAGATTAAGATGAACTCTCTGCAGGTTTGATAAAGGCAGGTTATTATGATTAATTATTTTATGGCCGCAGTTTTTTCGATTCCAATAGGCTCCTTCCTCAATGTGCTTATTTTTCGTTTGCCCCGGAAGGAGTCAATTATATGGCCGCGCAGCTGCTGCCCGGAATGTGGGCAGGTATTAAAGATACAAGACCTTATTCCCTTAATCAATTACATCAGGTTAAAAGGAAAATGCCGCTATTGCCGAAAAAGCATTAATCTTCAATATCCTTTGGTGGAAATTCTTACTGTAATATTATTTGTTCTTGTATTCCATAAGTGGGGCCTGTCAGCTCAGCTAATGGAAGGCTGCATATTTACTGCCATATTGCTGGTAGCAAGCTTCACCGATATAAATGCAGGTATTATTCCAGACAATTTAACTTATCCAGGTATACTAACTGGTCTCGTGTTAGCCTGCGTATCTCTGAATTTAGGCAATGCATTATGGGGTGCCGGCATTTTTGGCGGGGTGTTTTTTATTATAGCCAGCTTAACAAATGGGGGCATGGGCGGAGGAGATATTAAATTAGCAGTGCTTATCGGTACCTATACCGGTATACAGGGAGCCGTAATAGTATTTATCCTGTCATCCATACTGGCTGGTATATGGGTATTAATCCTCTTCTGTCAGGGTAAGGCCAATAGAAAAACGAAGATAAAGTTCGGGCCATTTTTAGCTATTAGTGCCTGGCTGGGGTGGATGTACAAGCCGGAGATAATCACTGCTTATTGGCAGCTGCTGAAATAAAAAAATGCGCGTTCCGGCATTAATCAGGTAAAAAAGTGCGCAGGATTATAGGTTATAGTTTTGAAATTCAGCGACAAAGCCCTCATTTATTATATAGTTTTGTTTGTATGGAGGACTGGCTATGTTTAAGCGGACAGCAGATATTGGACTGGATATTGGCAGTAATAAAATAAAGCTGGCTAAGGTGAAAAAGAAAAAATGCGAGTGGCAGCTTATCAAATATGGGTGTATTGATACTCCGCCAGGTTTAGTGGAAGCTGGCAATATATTTGTGCCTGAAGAAGTGGGTGCAGAACTAGCAAAACTAGTAATAAAACTGGGCTTGGCAGGGCAGCGGGTGGTATCAGCTGTTTCAGGGCAACAGGTCTACATACGCAATATGGTGCTGCCGCGTATGAGCCTGTCTGAAAGCAGAGAAGCCGCAGTTTATCAGGCAGTATCTTTTCTCCCGATTCCCATAGAAGAGGCTGCTATAGATGTTTTTCCCTGGAGAGATTTTAAGGATGAGGATGGCGAAAAGAGTGAGTTTTTCTTCGCAGCTGTACCCCGTATCCAAGTGGAGAACCTTGAACTGGTTTGCCTCACCGCAGGACTGAAGCTGGCGGCAGTAGAAATTGAACCACTGGCTATTAACCGTATTATGTTGCCCCAAAATGCTTCGGGAGTGCGCGCATTACTGCAGATAGGAGCCTCACGCAGTTATTTCTCAGTTTTTCGCGATCAAAACCTGTTGTTTTATCGAACACTTTCTTCGTTTTATAAAAATATTGGCTTTATGGCTGGAACAGAAAAACACGATATTGGCCTGCATAATATTCAGGAAAAGGAATTTAAAAATATTGTCCGGGATCTGTTTGCCGAGGTAGGACGTTCCGTTGACTATTATAATAATCGGCATAGTGAAGAAAAACTGGAGAAGATTTGGCTTTGTGGTGGGGGTGGTCATTTAAAAGGATTGGATGAAGTATTGGCTAAAGAGATTTCCTGTGAAGTTCAGGTTGCAGATTTTCTTTCTCGTTTGATTCTGCCGGCTTACATGGATGAATCTGCCCGACAGGAAATAAATCATAATTTCCCTGTAGCATTGGGCCTCGCAGCCAGAGAGGTAATATAATGGAACATTCAAAACCTATTTATATTAACTTACTGCGCAGGGATCAGAAACACAGCAGGCAAATAGCAGATGGCATGTTATTTTGCCTGCTGTTAGCTATTTTGGGAATCGGAATAATATTTCATTACTATTCTATGAAGGTAGAATTAAGACTTTTACAGGAATCGAACTCGGCATTGAAAACAGAGCTAAGCGGCTATAAAGCTGAACAGTCTGGCTTGCAATCATACAAGGAATTGATAAGCAAAGTGGAAGCGAAGCAGAAGAGTAATGCAAAAGTTCGGGAATCGCAAATCAAATGTGTAGAAGCTTATGAAGAGTTAGAACATGCTCTCCCCGAAGGTTTAGTGATGACCAATATAGAAATTAACAGAGAAGAAATGCTTATGAACGGCTATGTACCCGATTATCAGAAACTTGCCGCATTTTTATCCGGACTGCGTAAAAGTTCACCTGGGCAAAATATTATACTGCTCTCATCAAATATAGATAAAGAGAGTGGAGAGGTTATGTTTAAGCTTGAAATGGGATGGGAGGCCGGGAAAAAATGAGGCTTTCCAAGCGCGAAACAATATTACTTTGTCTATTTCTTATAATAAGCATGGTTTTTGTTTATTATAAGTTTAGCTATAAACCAAGCCAAAACCATATGAATAGTCTCCTGCAAGAAAACATTCTTTTAAAAGATTTAATTGAGAAAGGTAAAAAAGCTGAATCCAGTATGAATATAAGAGAAAAGAATACTGTGCTTAAAGTTGGGGAGAAACTGCTAAGAGAGATTCCAACCCGGGCCGGAGTTCCGGAAACCATAGCATATCTTGAAAATACTTGCCGGGATACTAAGGTAACTCTGCTGAGCGTAAACGGCAAAATTGCCAATAATAAAATTAACAGTGAAGAAAATGAAAAAAAGCAAGGCGTAGAGTTAGAAAAGATAAGAGTACTCGATTATAATATTTCTATTCAGGGTTCGTACAATAACCTGCTGGTTTTTCTTTTAAAACTGGAAAATTCGTCTCGTCTATATACCATAAATAACTGTAAGATGACAGTAAATGCCAAGAAGTTTGATGAAGTTGAGCTTAACGAGGATGCTGCGCCAAACAAAGAAGATGATACGGTAGTTTCCAATCCCCAAAATATAACCAGCGATGCCAAAGGTTCAAAATCTTATGATGGCAACAATATTATGCTTGATTTAATAATCTCTGCTTATTATGATGAAGAATCTATTCCTGACATAAATATCGGGGCAGACGATGTTTTACCGGCATCAGGAAAGACAAATCCATTTCTTTGAGGAGTTAAATATCAATTTTTTAAAGCATTTCTTTCGTACCGCTGCAACGAGGCGGAGGATTAAAAACTGCCGCCCGTTTTGTTATAATTAGTTGCCCCTGAAAAACTCCTAAAATCTAAATGTGGGATGCATAAATATTCAGCGGAAAGTCTTCGCATGGAAAACACCTTCAGCTTGTCTCGCAGTTCAAGGGGTACCGGGCAAAATACACATCCTTGTTCCGTTGCCCTCTCGCG
>JAQUBU010000131.1 GCA_028686565.1 Syntrophomonadaceae bacterium | reverse complement strand
ATTGCTCCTAAAATCCATGGGGAATTCAATAATGCTCAAGGCCCGGGTCGGACAGAGAACCGCGCAACGCTGGCAGGCCACACATTTTTCGTCATCGGCCCACATCCAGCCATCATCATCGAGATGGTGAACTTCATTGGTGCATTGGCGAACACAAACTCCACACTTTATACAGCGGTTTTCGTCTCTTTCAATTTTAAAGGCAGGAGTCATTATACTACGGGCCATATTATTTTCCTCCCTCAAGCCGGTCGGGCTACCGGACCATTTAAGCATCTGCAGAAACTGCGGAGCAGTTTCTTTCGCGCCGCTGCAGCAAGGCGGGGATTTAAGCACCAGATAAAACTGCGCAGTAGTTTCAACATACTGCTAACCCGCCGGCTGTTTTGTTAATAGGTCCCTGACCGCCTTAAGAAGCGGGGGGACATCTTTTCGACTCGTTATACTGTGGTATATCAAGCAATTTTACGCGGCCATCAAGCAAACCGATGACCGGTTCTCCACCACCTGGCGACCAGACTTCATCCGGGCTGGGTTCCACTACCCGGATAGCAGCTTCTTCACTGGCTACATAAAGCAATTCACCCTTACGGGCTGCTACCAGGGGACGCAGTTTTATACGATCATTAACCGCTGCCAGACCATTACCGGTAGCAACTATTATGGAAAATGGGCCATTGAGCAGGAGACTGGAATAAACCCGGCGCAGCCGTCTGGCACTTTCTTTATCGATATCACTCCAGAAAGGAGCTGCAATAACATTAATGGTTTCATCCAGGCTCAATTCGCGCTTTCTCATTAGAAGATCAAAACTATAAGCAATTACTTCGGTATCAGTCTGTAAAGTGCAGCGGTATCCATACATCTGCAAAAAGCGCAGGTTGGTATGGTAAGAGGATATCTCCCCATTGTGAACCACTGACCAGTCCAAAAGGGTAAAGGGATGGGCTCCGCCCCACCAGCCCGGGGTATTGGTGGGAAATCGTCCGTGAGCTGTCCAAAGATAAGCTTTATAATCCTCCAGGCGAAAGAATTCACCCATATCTTCGGGATAGCCAACACCCTTGAAAGCTCCCATATTATGGCCGCTGGATGCTACGAAGGCTCCGGGGATCAGGGCATTGATATGCATTACCGCCCGGGCTGTGAATTCATTTTCTTCCAACTGCTCATAAAGCAGTTTCTCTTCTTTGGGACGGGCAAAATATCGCCAGATGATAGGAGCGTCTTTTACCCGCACATGTTTTCTAACCGGAACTGGTTCTTGAAGACGAATATTAAAATTTTTATTTAAATAACTTTCGCAATTGGCCCGGGTTTCCTTGCAATCAAAGTATATATGCAGGGCATAATGCTCTTTAAACTCGGGATAAATACCATAAGCTGCAAACCCGCCCCCCAGGCCATTGGAGCGCTGGTGCATATTGGCTATGCAGGAAATAATCTTTCCTCCGTCAAAACCTGCTCCCTGCTGGTTCAAAATACCGGCAATTGCGCAGCCGCTGGGAATCCGCACCTGACCTTCTTTTAGCAGCATCTGGCTCCCTCCCTCCAAAAATCGAATATTCCTATCTTAGGACTGGCATTGCGTAATATGCCGGTAACAGTTTCTTTAAGCATCGGAGTAAACTGCGGAGCAGTTTCAACACATTGCGACAACGAGGCGGGGGCGAACCCGACGCCTGTTCTGTTAATGGGAACCCGAACGCTTAAAAAAACGGGGGACACTTTTCGTTTTCGCCTCGTTATATTAGAACGAGCGCATATACTCGGTGATTTCCCAGGGATGTACTTCCATGTTGTAGCGTTCCCATTCAGCTTTCTTGGCTGCTACAAATCTGCTTACAATATGGGGACCGAGAGCATTTTTAATTACTTCATCTTTTTCCAGTTCCGCGACAGCTTCCAAAAGTGAGCCGGGGAGGCTGGCAATCCCAGCCTTTTCACGGTCAGCCGGGCTCATATGATAAATATTGGCATCGATCGGAGCCGGGGGCTCTATCTGGTTTTTGACTCCATCCAGACCTGCGGCCAGCATAACCGCCATAGCCAGATAAGGATTGCACATGGGGTCAGGATGACGAACTTCTATACGAGTAGATACTCCACGCTTGGCTGGAACCCGGACCAGACAGCTCCGGTTCTTTTCAGACCAGGCTATATATACGGGTGCCTCATAACCTGGTACCAGCCGCTTATAGGAATTTACCGTCGGATTTGTTATGGCGGTCAAAGCCCGGGCATGCTTCATAATTCCCCCCATGTACCAGCGGGCAATATCACTTAACTGGTGAGGTTTATCAGCATCATAGAACACATTTTTGCCATCCGGGCTGAAGAGAGACTGATGGGTATGCATTCCTGAACCGTTAATACCGGCTATGGGTTTAGCCATAAAGGAAGCATGCAGTCCGTGGCGTTCAGCAATGGTGCGCACTACCAGCTTGTAAGTCTGAATATCATCAGCTATCTTATCGGCAGGGCCGTACTTAAAATCGATTTCATGCTGGCCGGGAGCTACTTCATGATGAGATGCTTCAATCTCAAAACCCATATCTTCCAGAGTGCAGACCATGTCCCGTCTTGCATCCTCGCCCAGGTCAACCGGTGCCAGGTCAAAATAACCGGCCATATCTTGAGTATTGAGAATCGGCTGTCCTTTCTCATCAACCAGGAAGAGGAAGAATTCACCTTCCGGGCCGGCATTCATAACAAAACCCATGTCGGCCGCTTCTTTTATCAAGCGTTTGAGATTGGTGCGCGGGTCGCCGTTGAATGGACTTTTGTCAGGCTCCGGGGTATAAACATCACAAATCAGTCTGGCTACCGCACCATTGCTGGGGCGCCACGGGAAAACCGTGAAAGTATCAGGATCAGGAACCAGATACATATCCGATTCTTCAATTTCTGCAAAACCAGATATTGAGGAACCGTCAAACATCAATTCACCATCCAAAGCCTTATCCAGTTGACTGACCGGAATAGCTACATTCTTCAAAACTCCCATAATATCGGTAAATTGAAGCCTGATAAAACGAACTCCATTTGCTTTTACCTTTTCAATTACTTCCAGTTTCTTGTCTTTAGTCATAACCATCCACTCCTTCCGTTTTATACCATATATTAAATTTTAGGGAGTTCCTGTTTAATGATCTCATACGCTATCTGCCTGAGCGTCGAGCCGCTTTTCATGGCTTCCTTTTGGATAAAGCGGTGGGCATCATTCTCGCTTATTTTTAGGCGGTCAATGAGAATTCCCTTGGCCTTATCAAGGATCTTGCGGGTTTCCAATTTTTCTTCCAGCTTTTTGATCTGCTCCTGAAGAGCCAGTTCCCTTTGCCAGTGCAAAAGAGCTGCCTCTACTGCAGGGATCAAGGTATAATAATATATAGGTCTTATGAGATAATGAAAGCTTCTGGCCGAGGGAAAAACTTCGCTGTCTACCAGTAAAAGAACGGCGGCCAAATGGTCTTCAGTAATAATTGAGGCCGTTTTTAAGCCTTTCCCGCCTTCTAAATTGGCATCTACTATAACCAGGTCACAGAACAGTGAGCGCGCCCGCCTGAAGGTATGCCCCATGTCGCTGGTTTCTGCCACCACCTGATGACCGGCCCGGCGCAATAAGTCAACAAGCAAATTCTTCTCCGGAACCGAAGCACTGGCCACAATAATCTTCCCGCCCAATAGCATCACCTGCCTTCTTGAATCTGGATATCGGAGCAATTGTTTAAAAGCAGCAGTTTTGTCTTAGTGATCTTCAAAATCTATTTAAACTAATCCTTTCTTGGTTAGGACACTTCCTGCACCGGAATAATAATCCAGCTTAAGGTATTTGTGTTTCCAGACTATATAGGATTTATTTCTCTATCTTGTGACATAAAAAAACGCCCCGAGATAAAGTTCGCCAGATATTCCCGCAACTTTGACCTCAAGGACGCCTTTGTCCCGCTCCTTATATCCAATTGTCTGAAAAATCATTTATCCAAGCTTCAAGTATATTCTAATGGCAGGCTTTATTCTTTACAAGTAGCAGAGTAAAGATATATTGTATACTTTGCAGGTATTTTATCAAAGCAATATATCGATATTGCTATATTTCGGTTAGATTCCCTATAAGCAGAATGTTAATAATCTGCCCTGTCAGTTAAGCCCTGTTCCGCATAGTCTTTAAGAGGAGCAGGGCAATATGGTGGATGCCGGGAGCATAAAGGCGGGGCTTTTTCCCGCTTTTTACTGATTGGCAAATCTTTCGCGCACTTGGCTTTTTAGCGAATTTGTATCCGGTACTTTTTCAGCCAGCTATTGAGCTGAATCAAGTAAGCCAGGTATTGAGCATCACCCATAAGCTGCCCAAACCAGGGTTCAGGCATGAAATTAGGTGAAGCCGCAAGCCGTTTTCTTAATGCTGCGGGGTTTATTATATCCAACAGAGGAGATGAAGAATCATAAAGGATATCATTTATCCGCTGCCTCATCAGGCTCTGGTATAAGGGGTTGTGGGTTTTGGGATAAGGACTTTTGGGGCGGGTGAGTACTTGCTCAGGCAACAAGCCCCGCAATGCCCGGCGCAAAATACCTTTCGCCAGGTCATCTTCATGAGGAAGACTTTCCAATGCCCAGTAGCGGTTTATGGTCATGCCGCTGCGGCTATAAAGCATACTGTGGCCGGGACGCAATTCCTTAATACCCTGCAATACTCCATGGCCGGGAGTGCGGGAAGGACCCATTACCAGCAATTCGGCCAGACCTTCCCCGTCTATGGCTGGAATCACCAGCGGATGAACAAGCAGAGATTTAAGTTGGGAAGCAAAAAGCAAGCTGCTGCCCTTTTGAGTGTAAAAGAGCGGCTTGACCCCCAGGCGGTCACGGGCTAGAAAGACCCTTTGACGGCTTTCATCCCAAATGGCAAAGGCAAAAATACCGTTGAACTTTTTTACACAGGCCGGGCCCCATTCCATATAGGCCAGCAATAGTGCTTCCGTATCCGAGTTGCGGCTTTCAAAAATATAACCCCGCAGCAGCAGTTCCCGGCGCAGTTCAGCAGTATTATATAGTTCTCCATTGTAAACTATGGTAAAATCACAGCCTTCGCGGCTCCGGCTCATTGGCTGCACTCCGCCTGCGGGGTCTACGACTACCAGACGCCGATGCCCCAGGGCGGCAGCAGGGGACATATATATTCCTTCCGCGTCCGGACCGCGATCAATCAGGCTGTTGTTCATTTTCTCCAGGGTTTTATATTCTCTGCTTAAATCCAATTTCCTGTTACACCGTTACACCGGCACCGTTACACCGGGACGTTCTTAATGTAACACAGTATCAGTTACAGCAGGACGTTCTTAACAGTATTACACAGAATTTTGAACAATGAGTTCCGCTAAAAAACGGTATGCCTTTTTGAGTGGATTCGATATAATGGAAAAAAATGTGTGGGGTTTTTGGTGTGGTTAGACAGGCGAGACTACGGTGTGAGAGTGGCGTTTATCATGTAGTTTTGCGGGGAATCAATCGCGGAGACATTTTCTTCGATGATGATGACAGCCTGCGCTTTTTGGAAACGCTAGCGCAGAAAAAGAGAAATCAAGAATATTGGCTATACGGATACTGTTTGATGAACAACCATGTTCACTTACTGATGAAAGAAAACAAGGATACTGTATCTCGCACCATGAGTCGGATTGGGACGAGTTATGCTAAGTGGTACAATCAAAAATACAGTCGAAGTGGACATGTATTTCAAGGACGTTATGGCAGTGAGTGCGTTGAAGACGATAAGTACTTATTGACCGTAGCCCGATACATACACAACAATCCGGTGAAAGCAGGTTTAGTACGGGAACTGGAAGCGTATAGATGGAGCAGCATTCATGCGTATACCGGCGGAAGGGATTATCCCAAAGGATTGACCGAAACAGAGTTTATCCTAAGTATATTTAATCGGAATCGGATCGAAGCGATTCAAGCATTTCGGGAGTTTATGAAGCAAGAAAACGAAGATATTTGTCTTGATGAAGAAATTAAGCGTAAAAAGACCGATGGAGAAGTAAAGGCCGAGATTGAGGATTTGATGGATGGCGAACCAATTGGTAAGCTGCAGGGAATGGAAAAAGAAAAGCGTAATGCAATACTTAGAACAATCAAATCAAGTGAAGGGGTAACCCTTCGTCAAATAGCCAGAGTTACAGGACTTAATGCAATGAATGTACAAAGAGCATAAGTGCCGTTACAAGAAGAACGTCCCGGTGTAACGTGCTTAAATTTGAGATAATAGTGGAAAGACTTGCTGGAGGCGCGAAAGGAATTTAAGCAATGAAAATAAGTATTGCCCAGTTGAATCCAGTGGTTGGAGATATTGACGGAAATCTGAAAAAGCTTGTTGATTATCTGGAGAGGGCCAGCCAGGAGGCAAGCGACCTGCTGGTTTTGCCCGAACTTTTTTTGGTGGGTTATCCTCCCCGGGATCTCCTGGAGAGAACCTGGTTTATAGAAAAAACCGAAACCGCACTGCAAACTATTATTGGTATATCCGAAG
>JAQUBU010000130.1 GCA_028686565.1 Syntrophomonadaceae bacterium | reverse complement strand
ATGTAACCGGACACTTGAATCCCATCTATGAACTAGCTGAAATGGCCCATGAATATCGCACTCAAATCATGGTGGATGCTGCTCAACTGGTGCCCCACCATCCGTTTGATATGAAGCCTGCTGATCACCCTCAGCATATCGATTACCTGGCTTTTTCAGGCCATAAAATCTATGCCCCCTTCGGCAGCGGCGTACTTATAGGCCCCCGCGAAACTTTCCTGAAGGGATCACCTGAATATCCCGGAGGCGGGACGGTAAGGATAGTAACGAACCAAGAGATATTCTGGGCTGAGCTTCCTGACCGGGAAGAAGCCGGTTCTCCCAATGTAATAGGAGCTTTTGCTCTGGCCCAAACCATAAAATACCTCCAAAAAATGAATATGCAGAAGATGACTGAATATGAAGATGATTTAACTCGCTATGCTTTCGAAGAAATCCGCAAATTGCCAGGAGTTAAAATCTATGGCTCATTTCCCCGGGTAGGTGTTATAGCTTTTAACCTGACCGGCATCACTCATAGCCTCCTGGGTTCCATCCTTTGCTATGAAGCCGGTATCGGCTTAAGAACAGGTTGTTTCTGTGCTCAGCCCTATGTCCGCAAGCTCCTGGGTATAGATGAGGAGCAAGAAAAAGTATCAACTTACCTTAAGCAAAATCCAGCCCTTCTTCCAGGTATGGTACGAATCAGCCTGGCAGCCTACAATACCAGGAAAGAAGTAGAGCAACTGATCAAGTTTTTAAAAAGCATCATAAGCAATAAAGAACAGTATAAAAGGGATTACAAATTCTCTGAGCTCGCAGGCAATTATATACCAAAAAAATTGAGTAAAGACTTAATCTCAAATCCTTTCATTATTAATACAAAATTCACACTTGAAAGAAATTCATAGCTTCTCGCGCCTACTCCGTCGCTCAATGATACCATCTGCTTAGGCTTAGGCACTCAAGGGGTACGCACTAACCTCCCATCCATGGTCGGCAGGGGGTTCGCAACGTCCTGTCGCTCGACCCCTTTCCTTACCTCGCCTTCGCAGGGTATCATAAGACTCCTGCGTCAAGTTGCTCAAAAGCTACAAATTCTTTCAATGTCGACTGCGAAAGTTGAGTTAAACAAAATTAAGTGTGCTAAGTTTTACAAAGCTTTTGCAGCTGAATGCAAACAAATGGCAGGTATGGATGTTATCAACTTCTATCACCAGCAGCTTTAATTTGAAGCTGCTGGCATTTTATTGAACTTAATCATTTTTCACGTACTAGACAAAATTTTAGCTGATACACTGTTTTATTATGATCGGCAATAAAATATGGATACTACGTAATTTAAAAAATGTATATGGTCGATAATGGTAGTTGACAGGCCAAGATTATTGTTATATATTTGTAACATTAAGTTATATATTTCTAACATCGAAGGGGGTAAATTAATGAAGTCGAAAATAATTCTTGTCCTATGCGTTTCAATTCTTGCAGTTATTGTTCTTGGCTTATCAATTGCAGCAATAAGGTTACTTGGAAGCAACAATATCATCTCCGCATTACTAGTCACTGCTGGTGCATTATCACTCATTATTATTTCGTATAATGTACTCAAAAGAGAGATTGGTTATTTGAAAGAAGGTATTCCAATTGATGATGAGAGATCCAAGAAAACAAGAATGTATGCTGCCGGCTATTCATATTTCATCTCCATATATATATGGCTGTCACTTCTCATCTTTCAAAGGTTTCTAGACCGAGACGATATTCTTATAACTGGTTTGATCGGTATGGCAATTTCATTTTGGGCATCTTGGGCAATATTAAGCAAGAAAAAGGGTCTTGTATAGATGAAAACCAGAATAAAGGAATATCGAGCACGGTTGAACCTTACCCAAGCTCAGTTAGCCCAAAAAGTCGGGGTAAGACGAGAAACAATTGTATTTCTCGAAAAAGGCGAATACAATCCTTCTCTTAAACTTGCCGCAAAAGTTGCACGCAATTTAAACACAACTGTTAATGAATTGTTTATTCTTGAGGATCATGATTATGATTAGTTTATTCTACTCGCATCTTAAACATGAAACGCGCTAGGAAATTTCTTTTGCTTCGTTACGTTTTACAGTTCTAACCAGGATATTTTAATCGATATAAAAGCAGCCTTTTCACTTCCGACCTATCCCTTTCATATGTTTTATTAAATAGTTGCCCCTGAAAAACTCGTAAAATCTAAATGTGGGATGCATAAATATTTTAGCGGAAAGTCTTCGCATGGAAAACACCTTCAGCTTATCTCGCAGTTCAAGGGGTACCGGGCAAAATACACATCCTTGTTCCGTTGCCCTCTCGCGACATCCGTGTCGCTCGCCCCCTTTCACTTGCTTGCCTTCGCTGGGTGTTATTGCCATGCTCCGCCAACATCCGCACTCATATTTATGCATCCCAGATTATCAAACAGGGAGTTTTTCAGGGGTAATTAAATAGTCTTCCACAAGGGATAAGGGAATCCCTTATGGGCCGCCCATAGACCTTCACTCATTTTTATCTTCTCAGATAAGCTTGCTTTTTTTCTTCCCGTTATCTTTATGTTCTTGAGATCATCTTTGCAATTCCTATAACTAAGTTTGGATTTTCTGGATTTAGTTATTATTTCTAACCAAACTTTAATCTCGCTCTAAAGATTCTCTAATTTATCATTCCTATACTGTTAATAGCAATATTAACAAAAAAGGACGTATGGTATGAATCTTAAGACTGCTGAGGACTGTTTGAACTTAAGTGAAAGAATGATTTTTCTGAAGAAATTTATAGAAGCACCATCCCAAGTTGGCAGCCTTACACCAAGTTCCAGATTCCTTGCAAATAAAATGTTGGAATGTATTGATTGGAATACAGTTAGAGCCCTAGCCGAACTTGGAGCAGGAACCGGCATTTTCACCAAATACATATACAGACTAAAACATCCTGATTGTAAAGTTGCGGTGTTTGAGAAAGATAAGGTAATGCGCAGTGAAATTGCAGCCCGTTATTCAAAATTAAGCTATTTTGAGGACGTTCTCTACCTTACTCAAAATGTTAAATCCATCGGAATAAAATCATTGGATGTAGTTGTCTCAGGTCTCCCCTTTGCTTTGATAGAGGAAAGTGTTCGCGAAAACATTATTGAACAGGTTATAAAAATACTAAAACCAAAAGGTATTTTTGTTGCCTTTCAATATTCTTTGCAAATGAAACCCCTGCTGCTTAAGAAATATTCTCAAGTTGATATATCTTTTGTGCCTTTCAATTTTCCGCCTGCATTTGTCTATGTCTGCCATAAGTAAGAGGAGAAAATGAATGACTTATGAATGGTTATTTGATTTAATCCAGCAATTTGGTTATTTTGCCTTGTTTTTTGCTTTATGGCTGGGGATCGTCGGAATGCCTGTTCCTGATGAAGCGATTGTTATGACAGGAGGATTGGTAACAGCCTTAGGATTTCTTGCTCCAATCCCCGCATTTTTTATAACGTATTTAGGAGTCGTATCAGGGTTGACTCTGGGTTATATCCTTGGCAAGCAATTTGGATCAGTTGTTCTTAAGCATACTGGGTTAAAAAAGAAAACTGCCCCATATCTAAGTAAGGCTCATAGTATGCTAATCAAATATGGTCACTATGCCCTGGTTTTTAGCTATTATCTGCCGGTTGTGCGTCATCTTGTACCATATCTTGTTGGCATCGGTAAAATGCCATATCACAAATATGCCCTCTACTCCTATTCCAGCGGATTTTTATGGACTTTGATTTATTTTTTAGCGGGAAGATTTTTCGGCAATCATATTGAGCAGATTGTACAGCAGACTAGAGAATATGGTTGGTACCTCCTTATCTTAATTACAATAGGATATATTGCTTTCTACATTTACCATTCGACTAAAAAAATCCCTGGACTGCAAGAAAGTTATCAAGGAACAAAAAAAGCATTATAAGCAATAAAGAAAATATAACGAGGTAAAAAAATGTCCCCCGCTTCTTTAAGCGGCGGAGTCCTATTTAACAAAACAGACGGCGGGTTATAACAAGGCACTGCCTCGTTGCAGCAGTATGTTGAAACTACTGCGCAGTTTCTTCTGGTGCTTAAATCCCCGCCTCGTTGAGCGGTGTGAAAGAAACAGCACCGCAGTTCTTGCGATGCTTAAAAAGGGATTATAACTTCACTGCGCAGGAAGGCAGTTGCCTGCTTTGAATATTCAATCGCCAATCCTCTCATAATTAAATAGAACTGCCAACTTGGAACTAAAATAGCGGGCTAGATACCATGCAGCAGGCATTATTAATACTGTCCCCGCTAAGCACTCCAACCAGGTATTTACTCCCCAAAGTGAACCTATCCATATTAATATTCCATACGGGAGGAGTAATAACTTAAATATAAAATTGATGCCGTTCGACAAATCTTCCCATCGCATAGGCAACATGCGCAAATATAGGTCCCCGGTGTGTTCCTTCCACACTGTTTCAGTTAAAAGGGTATTTAATGCCAATGATCCCCCTACTAAGCATAATTTAAAACTGTAGGGAGCCGAAGCTAATATTAATAGCAGTGTTATTAAATAGATTTGTCCATAGATTTTCAATAAACTTCGATTGC
Source organism: Syntrophomonadaceae bacterium (assembly GCA_028686565.1). GTDB lineage: Bacteria > Bacillota > Syntrophomonadia > Syntrophomonadales > Syntrophomonadaceae > JAQUBU01. Next base: position 1,942 of record JAQUBU010000130.1, on the reverse strand, counting down.
GCAAGAAATACTTAAGGAAAAAATAACTAAAGGCACTTTCCTTTTTAAAGCCTACCCCCAGGTGACCTCTCCAAAAACGAGTCTGCCCGCTTTTGCCAGCTATCTGTTCCGCCTGGGCTCCGTAACCAAGAAACATCTGCATAATAGCCATATCATAGGACTCCTCGCAGCTAATAACCCGTTCCCAATTCCTGACCGGCAAAACTCCAGTCAGGCTAATCGCAGTTATTAAACAAATCGCTGCACTAATGTAAAGCCCGTTTGGATTCACCCCCTCTGCTTGTATAAACGGCGTTATCCATACTGACCAGGCTGCCCAGAGCGCTAACATCTCTCCCGTCTGTATTAAGCGTAAAAACCATTTAGACAGGATGAAATGCAAACGCCAATTAAACACTAATATCGCTAACTTGACGATTAACACCCAGCAGCATACGAGTATCCAACTACTTGCGCTGGCATCTTGAAGATGATTGTAAAAAGGGAAAGCCAAAAATAAAAGTAGAAGAACAGGGAGCACTTTGTACAAGATACTGAGTGTCTGTCCATATCCAAACAATCTGCGGAAAGCTTCCTCATTTCGAAAAACATGAATAAGATCAGCCCTGCTCAGGTAAGTCCGAGGAATCCCACGCACCATCGCCAGTACAATAACAGCTGTCCAAATAGGCAAATAGCCGGGTAAAAACCAGACTGGCAGAGCCCTCAACAGATCCCAATACCATGAACCTGCCAGGACTAATCCCGGCAGCAATATGTAAAGCGCTTCCCACCAATCAAAGTTTAATCTTATCAGATCAGTAAGCATATGAAGCCGGTAGCTCAACCGACGCCGGAACAGCTTACTAATTAGCGTCAAAACAAGCTCACCCCCTCATTAGACTGTAGAAAATATCGAACAAGTCCTTGGTTGATACCCCGGATTCCTCCAGCTGATCTCGTAATTCCAGCATGCTTCCTTCTGCTATCTTTTGACCCTGGTTGATTAAAACAAAGCGATCACAAATGCGTTCTGCAATATCCAGAACATGGGTACTTAATAATATGGCAGCTCCCCTAGCTTTTTCGGCAATAAATAAATCCAGCAATTCCTTGACGGCAAAGGGGTCAAGCCCATTAAATGGCTCGTCTACCAGGTAAAGTGCGGGTTTAACCAAACAAGCACACAAAATCATAACTTTTTGCCGCATGCCTTTGGAAAAACCACCGGGGAAGGAATAACGGGAATCTTCCATATTAAACTGTCGCAGTAAAGACTCGCCTTGCTTTATAAATGCTTTTTCTTCCATACCATGGGCCATAGCTACTATCTCCATATGCTCCCACAGGGTCAGCTCTTCATACAAGGCCGGAAGTTCCGGTATATATGCATACCCTCCAGCCTTATGAATCGGCAGCATCACCTGACCATGAGACTTTTCTATCAAACCCAATATAGCCTTAATACTTGTCGACTTACCCGCACCATTCGGACCGATCAAGCCTAAAATTTCTCCTGCCCCTATTTGCAAAGAAAGATCGCGGACTGCAGCTTCGCTCTTATAACCTGCCCATAGTCCCTCAACATTTAAAATGGTCTGATTTATCTGGTTAATGGCTTTACACACAAAAATTGTCTCCTAAAAACGTAAATACCAAATTAATCTATTGCCCAGGTAATAATTTGCTTGATCTCTATTTAAAGCATCGGAAGAAACTGCGGAGCAGTTACTTCCGCACCGCTGCATCGAGGTGGAATACCCGGATCAGGGTTTAATCCACCAGTCAAAATCCTTATATTCTTGCTGTATTTTTTTTAACTCATGCTTTTCCTCAAGGAATTTATTTTTCATGTCTTTGACCCATCCATTAAAGTGTTCGAGAATATTATGGTCGGAGAGGCGGCATTCCTGGCCGGAGGCAAAACTTGGCTCCGCGTTCATCTCCAGATGCCCTTTTATAC
>JAQUBU010000129.1 GCA_028686565.1 Syntrophomonadaceae bacterium | reverse complement strand
CGCCCCACTCATGGTAATTATTGGGCTTTTTTTAGGGACGCGGGCCATAAAAAATAATGATATCTCAGGTGTGTCCTCCACTTCGTTTAATTAGCATGGACTTTTAGGGACTTTCCACAGATGACACAACAAAAACGTCCCCTTGTGTCCTTGTGTCCTTGCTTTCCCGAATTGCCATCACCAAAATAATGGTCATAAATAATGCTATGATCAAAAGATAGTGTCCCAGTTCCGGCATGAAATACTGCAGTGCCCCGCCTTTATAACCCATGCCCCGCATGATTTTGAATTGCACGGAAAGCGGAAGCACCTGGAATATCCACTGCAGCAGGGTCGGCAGCAGGGAATATGGAACCAATACGCCGCTGAGCAGGAAAGATGGCGTCAGCAGCCATACGATCCTTCCAGTAGATTTGGCTGGAGTTGCAGCAGTCCATCCGAGCGCGATCGACAAAAGACATGTGCAGGTACCGTACAGGTACAGCGGAACAAACAGCTCAAAAAAATTTGCTTCAAATCGCAGGTTGCCTGCTTGTTTGAGGACACCAATTACGATATAGAAGGAAACGCAGGATATTAAAGCATATGGTATCGTTCTAAACAATATAACAGCAGGATTTTTCAAATCGTCAGTCAGCTTGCCTTCCTGACGTAATCGAGGTGCGATCGGTAATGTATTAAATGCGATAAGTCCAAGCATGACAACGTTGATAAACAACATCACGTAGCTCATAATAGCCTGGTTGGTTGGATTATAAAGCGACCTTTGTTCCAGACTTAGAACCGCAGAAGCTCCTTTCATAGCATTTTCCGTTCCAATCACTTCACTGATTCCAGACCTAATCGTGCTCGCCCCAGCGGCCATGGTCGCATCCAAATACAGACCAAGGTTGATCGTTTTTCCCTGTGTATATGCTTTTTCCAGGCCTGTAGGCAAATACAGAACGCCGGAATATCGCTCATTATAGAGCAGCATATCTGATCGAACATAATTATCGAAAACTTCCATGACTTCTATGTATTGCGAAGAGTTCAGCTTATCTATCAGCTGACGGCTGTAAATGCTGTGATCAAGATCAATAACGGCCAGAGGAGCATCCTGCATGATACCGTTTTGGAATATATAGCTGAATAAGGCTGCCACCAGAAGCGGCACTATCAGCATCAGCTTAATAAAATTTCCGGAGGTGATATGTTTCCATTCATCACGAATTACTTTCATCGATAGCCACCTCCACAGTCATTCCCGGCAGGAGCTTTGATGATGCATCTACGTCAACAATGATCAGATAAGAGCTGGTATCCGAGAGACCTTTGTCCCGGCTCATCCTCAGGCTGGCATATTGAGGCGCTGAAGAAATGCTCCTGACCGTACCTGTGATATTTTCCTGCAATGCCGGAACATATCCTGTGACCTTGTCTCCCTTGCGAAATTTTACTGTTTGTATTTCATCAACATACATACTGTAATAAAGATTGTGGGACTGTATGATGGCTGCGGGAACGCCCGGTGACACCAGTTCACCCACTTTAGGTACGAGCCTGGTGATTTTTCCGTCAACAGGTGCTTTTAGTACCATTCTTTCCTTTTGTATCTTCAATGCTTTAAGCTGAGTTTTAAGAGTATCTTTCTGAAGAAAAAGAAGATCCTCATTATATTTATAAGTCTGGCTTTCCGTATTGGTTAGAGCATCTAATTTGTTTAATTGGGCTTGTTGTTGAGCTAGAGTGTTTCTGGCAATTTCCAGCTGGCTGGCAGCAGCCTGGTAATCTTTTTGTGAAACAGCGTCTGCATTGTAAAGAGCCTCGTATCTATCGAAATTTTGCTGTATCTGGTTTAGAGATTCCTGAGCAGAGGCTACCGCCAGCCTTTGCTTTTCCTGTTCTTCAGGTCTGACTTGCAGGAGTTGAGCCTGCTCTATTTTTATATCCTGCTGTGCAATGCTTACTTCAAGCTGAGAGATTTGCAGGTCAATATCGGTAGTGGCCAAATTCATTATGACGTCACCGGCTTTTACGTCCTGTTGCTCGACAACCTCTATTGATACGACACGTCCTCCCACACCCTGAAATGAAGTATTAACTGTATCGGCAGTCAGCAGACTATTTTTTTCAATGCTTGCCAAAGTCACCGCGTCGCCCCCCCGGAGCATGAGAAATGCGCCTCCTGCTGTTAACGCAACGATCAGCAAAATTATTGTTAAATATTTTTTTGAGGCCATTATCAATTAAATCCCCTCCTTAACGTATCAATTAAGCTGTGCTGTCAGCCATGTCTATTGTCAAAAACCATATAATTAAGCAACTCGGTTAACTAATATTCTGCCGGTCACGCCCAAGCTTCACCTGCCAGTTCGGCACTTCTGTACAGGAACCCTGGAATATCCGCAGTGCATTCATGGCTGCCATTAGAGTGCTCATTCTTAGGGTGAACTCTGTCTCTCAACTGCGATACCATTTAAGAGAATGTTAACAATCTGGTTTTTGACCTGATCAATCTCGGCTTTTAGATTTTCTTTTCTCTGGGACTTGAGGTTCAAAGCTAAAAATATGAGTGAGCCAGAAATATATTTGGCAGCGATTTTTTCGTCTATATTTCTAAAATACCCGCTCTCAATGCCATTTCTGATGAAGTTTCTTAAGATGTTCTGTATAGGCAGATACACCCTTTCTATTAAGGTTTCACGCAACTCAGCATTATAGATCGCTTCCAGGGAGACGACTTTCAGAATTTCATAGTGTTCAATGAGTATATCTACCCTGCTGTCTATAAAAGCCAATAACGTTTTATCGGGTGTTGCCCCCATATATTCCTTAAATATGGTTTCCAGGGATTCAACTAGCATTTTGGGCATAATGTTCTTTATGATTTCGATTAGTAACCCGTTTAGAATCTCTTCCTTGTTCGGAAAATGTCTAAACAGCGTTCCTACCGAAACGCCAGCCTCATCAGCAATTTCCTTTGTGGTTGCACCACTGTAGCCTTTTTCACTGAAAACCTTGATCGCTGCCTGCAAAATCGCTTCTTCTCTCTCCTGAGTATCTTTTGCCATCTTTATCCCCTCCCTTATTTCGGACTATCCATTCTAAATTATGGACTATTTAGTCCATATTGTACCACTGTTTTATTGAATTGAACAGAACATTGTGCAGGGTGACAAGAAGCGACAGACCGCTGTGAAACTATTTTGCACTTTTGGCCGCCCCACTTGTGATCATAATTTATTATAGGGGAGGACAGTAATTAGCCCCATTATTTCGTTGTCACCCTCCACTTTGGAGTAGTGGTTTGGCGATTTTGGGACAATTGCACTTCCGCCCGATGCCAGAATCGCTGGAATCTGGAAGTGCATGGCATAAAATACAGTATTTAAATTGATGTTAATGACACTCTGCCACTCTTCAGGCGTGAGTTCGCCGACATATTTCTCAGCACCTACTATCCCGGCATTATTAAATGCCAGATGAAGGCCGCCATATGTCTTTTTGGCGAATTCGACGGTAGCTTCAGCATCTTCAACCTTTGCCACATCAGCTTTAAACGCCGCCGCCTTGCTTGCCCCCAGCTTTCGTGATCTCAGATGCCACACCTTCCGCAGGTACCGTACTGTCTCTGAAACTGGCCTGACCCCTTGACTCTTGACTACCGTGCATCAAGTCTATAAAATACGGCTATTATTTTCGATTTTAATGTTATATTATAGCAATTATAAAAGGATACACGCACACCTCTTCTTCAGACGTTAAAGATAGCATAAGGCGTTTTATATCACCCGATATAAATTCCGAGCTGGCTGATGCAACGAGAATTAATAAGCCCTTGTCTGTCGCTTTATTTGACTTTGATGACTTTAATAAATAAATGAGAGCAGATGTCGTGTATTTGGAGATAATTACTTACTTATACTGTAATAATTATTAAGAAAAGTATCAGGGATCCAAAAATTCTGGCTTGAAGAAATCTGGAAACAGGCTAATTTTACTGACCAACCACTCAAAGCAAAAATTGTCAGTGTTAGCTGCCGCTAATCCGGTAGTTTATAATCCTTAATACTTACTTTCTGTTTAATGAGGATGATAATGGATTATCAGTTATTTTTGGGGATATTACTAATAGCTAGTGGCGGAACAGCATTGACGTTTGGTCTATATGCCACTAATGGGGTTTTTAAAATCATGATCAATAGACTATTAATCATGATTTGTTCTGCTCTGCTAGTTTGGTCTTTAGGTCTCTCCATTACTGTATCAGCATTCGATGCAGAGATGTGTTTGCTTGGACATATGCTTGCTCCAATTGGATGGGGGCCAATGTCCGGATTGTTGCTTCATTTTACCTTATTGTTAACCGGCAAAGATGATTTATTAAAGAAGTGGTGGTTTTATCCGCTGCTGTATTTGCCTGGACTGCTGATGGTTTATGCGTTTACTGTTCTTCCGGCCATAGGACTAAATATTGACAGTTTTACACATACTGTTTACGGATGGGCTCCTGTGGTTGAGCATGATGGATGGGATTACTTTTTTTATACATATTATATTGGCTTCACGGTTGTTAATCTAACCATACTGCTATTTACAAGCATTAATTCGCACGATGAAAATAAAAGTGCGTCAATGAAATTGATAGCAGTAGCTTATATTTTAGCTTATGTACTCGGAACATTATCAGATACTGTTCTGGGGCATTTTAATATTATATTTCCTCAGATTTCGCCTGTTTTTTCGCTATTACCAGTTTTAGCAATGGTTTATTCGGTTAGAAGATATGGACTGCTTGTAAAAGAAGATATAAATCAATCCGAAACTATTCTTACCAGTGATGTGCGAAAAAATATAAACATCATTATGGGCATCATATTTGCATCCGGGAGTTTAATAAATATAATTGGCCAAAAATGGTTGTATAGTGAATTGGGTTTATACAGTGTCAATGGATTTAGCCTCTTTCTTCTTTTTATAGCAGCTATTATTATTATAGTTAATAAACTTCGAACCAGTAACGATTTCAAAGAATTACTGTTCTCTATATTATTCTGTTTTATTATTCCAACAATAATAATAAGGTTTATAAGATATGGGAGTATTACGATATGGGCTTTCATTTTTATATTACTGTTAATTTCTCTGCTCTATAACAAACGAACCCTGTTGATTGCTATAACTATCTCCTCTTTTATGACCCAAATACTGGTTTGGGTGAAATCTCCTGCTGTTCTAGTGGAAGTGAATGAAGCTGACTATATCGTAAGGCTTGCTTTTATTGCCATAGCAGCTGCTTTGTCGTTCTATATCAATCAAATCTATGCAGCAAGGCTTAAGATAAACTCAATATTCGGCCGAAAACAAAAACTACTATCAGATATATCTCGTTATTTGCTAGCAGCTGAAGAACAGAATATTGATGAAAGAGTATACTATTTTCTGGAACAGTGTGGCAGCTTCTTTAAGTGCGACCGTGCCTTAATAGTATTATTTGATACAGATTCTAAGGAGAGAGAGTATTATTGTGAATGGCTGGCGGAAGGAATATCATCAGTGTTCAATTATTATGAAAAATATGATTCGGATATTGTTCAAGAATTGTTTAAACAATTTGAAGCTGAAAATGTTGTAAATTTGCCTGACTCGAAGCAATTACATCCTATATCGGAAAAACTGCATATTTTATCGGCAAAACAAAATGTGCGTGCCTTGGTTGCTTTGCCAGTAAAAGAGCAGGAAAATATTTTGGGATTAATATGCTTTAATTCTACAGTCCCCTTAAGTGAATGGGAATCAGATCCTACAGATTTTATTGAGATTGTTGCCAGTGCAGTCTCAGATAAAATAGTAAAGATTAAAAAGGATGAAAAAATTGAATTTCTTGCCTATCACGACCAGCTTACCGGGTTACCAAACCGCATTTTATTTAAGGATCGTTTAGAACAGGCAATTAAGCAGGCCAAAAGAACCGAGAAAATGATTGGGGTTGTATTTATAGACCTTGATTCCTTTAAATCGATCAATGATACAATGGGACATGAGGTTGGCGATATGCTTCTTTCTGCAATAGCCCAAAAGTTTTCGCACAGCATCCGCAGTTATGATACAATTGCACGTTTTGGCGGTGATGAATTCGTCATAATGCTCAATCAGCTTTTTAGTACAAAAGATCTAGTAAAGATAATGGACAAGCTGATGGCTGAAATTCACAAACCGGTTAAATTACCAGGCCAGGAAATCTACATAACAGCTAGTGCAGGCGTAGCTTTATATCCACAGAATGGAGAGGATGCGGATACACTTATTAAAAATGCTGATATCGCAATGTACAGTGCAAAAGAAATTGGCAAAAACCGATATGTTATGTGCTCCCAAGACATGCAGGATCAGGTTTTAGAGAAGCTGAGACTGACCAATGGTCTTTACCGAGCACTTGAAAGAGAACAATTAGAGGTTTATTATCAACCGCAAGTTAACCTTGAGAAAAACACCATAGTCGGAGTTGAGGCACTGCTCCGGTGGTTAAATCCGGAAATAGGGATGATAGGCCCTACTACTTTTATACCCTTAGCAGAACAGGCGGGACT
>JAQUBU010000128.1 GCA_028686565.1 Syntrophomonadaceae bacterium | reverse complement strand
AAGCCCTCTCTCAATATTGAGAAAAGGCTTAAATACCGTACTTCCGGGCAAAACAAAAACCACCCGCCGATAAAATTCGTTTTATCAATAGATGGTAAGTTAAATGGTCGGGATGACAGGATTCGAACCTGCGGCCTTCTGGTCCCGAACCAGACGCGCTACCAAGCTGCGCTACATCCCGACGCAAAGAATATTGTACCGTATAGCATGAATAAATTCAAGTGGGATTATCCGGCTGCGCTTAATAAGTCTAGGTATTACGGTGTTCCCGCAGGAAAAAGGTGAGCAACAGTGCCAGCAGGCAAAAGGCAGTAGCAACAATAAAGCAATCACTAATAGCATTCACCATGGAAGTTTTAGCAATCTGTTTGCCTATCAAGCTGAGACCGAATATCTGGGTTAGACTGGTATCCCAGCCTTGACTTATGCCAATATCACGCAATGCCGGCTGCATGAGCAGGGCATCACTGCTGTTCATGTTTACTGATTGAGACAGGTTGGAATAATGAAAGACCTGACGGCGCTGCATGATGGTAGTAAACATGGCAATTCCAAGTGAAGCAGATATCTGGCGAATAACATTTCCCAAGGCTGAACCCTTGCCCATCAGATGCAGGGGAATGGTTGCCATTCCAGCCGTTGTAACCGGCATCATGCATAAGCCCATCCCCAGACCGCGAACTAAAAGCCAGCCGTTCATTACCAAAAATGGAGTTAAGGCATTGAAACCACTTAGTCCGTAGGTCGTTATGGTAACCAGAACCAGACCTAAAGCTACTACCCCTCTGGCCCCATGTTTATCAAACCATTTTCCGCTGACCGGCATCATCACTGCCGTAGCCAGAGCCGCCGGCAGCAGAATTAATCCTGTTTTCATGGCGGTCAGCCCCAGGACATTCTGCAATAGAAGCGGCAAGAGAAACATAGCTCCAAACATACCAATGTTCAATACTGAACCAATCACCGTGGATATTGTAAACAGCGGGTTCTTGAAAAGCCTCAGTTCCAGGATGGGCTCAGGATGACGCAATTCATTGAATACAAAAAGAGTTAAGCTGCTTAACCCCGCAATCAGGAGGCTAATGATATAAGCTGAACTCCAACCGTATTTGTTGCCCTGACTTAAGGCCAGCAGCAAACAAAAAAGTCCGACTACAGAGGTTATGAGCCCTATGTAATCAAAACGGTGCCCCTTGATAAGTTCAGTTTCTTTCAGCAAAATGCTGGTCAGAAAGAGATTCAATATCCCAATAGGCACATTAATAACGAAAATAAGCCGCCAGTTTATGTATTCCACCAGGTAACCGCCCAGAGTAGGTCCGATGGCCGGAGCAGCCATAGCCGCAATGCCGAATATACCCATGGTCAATCCCACTTTATCACGAGGTGTCACCTTATAAATGAATGCCATCCCCAGGGGCTGCATAATGCTCCCCCCCATCGCCTGCACAACTCTGGCTGCTATCATGCTGTTCACGCTCCAGGAAAGGCCGCACAAGATTGACCCAAATACAAAAAGGGCCAGTGCCAGAAAATACATGCGTTTATAGCCAAAGGTATCTCCTAAATAACCGCTGAGCGGCATTAATACTCCCAGTGTCATCATATAGGAAGTCAAAACCCATTGAATGGCATCCGGCGTGGAATTGAATATTACCATGATCTGGGGCAAGGCTACATTGACTATACTGCCATTAAGAATAGCCATAAAAACCCCGATGATAATTACAATTACAACCGACCAATCCGTTTTATCCGGTTCTGCAAGCATAACATTATGGTCCTTCATCTAATTGCCGGTATGTATTTTTATATATGCGGACATCCCCGGTTTGAGTATTTGTCCTTCGGAAACTACTGATATCTTTATCGGTATTCGCTGCATAACCTTGGTAAAGTTGCCGCTGCTGTTTTCCGTCGGCAAAAGGGAGAAACTCGACTGGGTGGCATTGCCAATAGCTTCCACCCTGCCTTTAAACTTTTGACCGGGATAGGCATCAATTTTTATGTCTACATCCTGACCTTTTTTTACTCTGGCAATTTTACTTTCATCAATATTGGCCGTAAGCCATACATTCTTCAGATCACAGATGCTTAATATCACCTGACTGGCTGCTATATTTTCTTTTTCCTGAACTACAATCCGGACTACCGTGGCCGCAAAAGGAGCTTTCATAGTGGTGTTTTCGAAATTAAATTTAGCACTTTCATATACCGCCTGGGCTTGTTTCAACTTGGCTATATAAATGATAGAACCCGTTTTCGTCATTGATTCCTTTTTGGCTTCGGCATCCTGCAAACTGGCCATGGCCGCTTGGGCATTGGCCTGTTCCATCTCCATGTTGGCCAGTGCACTATTATAGCAGGAATTTGATGAATCCATGGTTTCTCTGGAAATTGCGCCCTGCTGGTAAAGGCTCTCATTATGCTCCAGATTGCGGCGAGCATCTTCCATGCTTATCTGGTAGGTTTTAGCCTTGGCCGCAGCAGCTTCATATATTTCCTGTGCCCGCGCGTATGCGGCCTGCATGGATTTGACATCAGTCGGCAGTTTGTCGTAATCAGCCTCTGCTATATCCAGACTGGCTTTGGCTTGATCAAGAGCAATTTTATAAGGATAACTGTCCAGTTGGGCAACTGCTTGTCCGCTTTTCACTATATCATGCTCCTTGACCAGCAAACGATCCAACTGCCCGCTGAGGCGTGAACTTATATCAACGATATCACCTGCTACCTTTGCATTGTCGCTGGTAATAGTGGTTTTTAACTGGTAGCGCCAGACCGATATCAAAACCATGGCTGTTACCGCACACAGTACAATAATCCAGGTTATTTTGCGGCGCTTCTTTTTATCATCTCTGGTAAATTCCTCTATACTCTGGGTTTCTCCTGATTCGCTCATTATCGCCCCTCCTGCTGCAGATTAAGTATTCCCCGGGATAACACCTGCTTTATCTAATCAATCTTTTGCCGGTTGAAATGCAGGGAGTTTTTTTCCGCCCTTATTGACAATCATCAACTCCAGGGGCAATTCAACTCGAAGCTGTTCCAGCGGGCAATTTAAGATATTGGCCGGAATTCTTATTCCTTCATTAAGCTCCACTATGGCATATACATATGGTACATCATTGGCAAATTCAGGCAATGAACTGACACATATCGTAGTATAACTATAGATCTTTCCCTTACCCTCTAATTGCTGCCATTCCCAATCACCCATCAGGCAATGGGGACAGATGCTGCGGGGATAAAAAATATACTCTTTGCAGGCTGGACAAAACTGCAGCCATAGTTCGCCCTTTTCCAGCTTGCTCCAGTAGAAATCATTATAAGATGCCATATTACTTCCTCCCCAGAATCATACTGCACTCGGTGCTAAATACACCGCCGTTGCCGTTTACAAAGGCCAGACGATTATTGCTTATCTGACGGAGGCCAGCTTCACCGCGCAATTGCCGCACTGCTTCGGTAAGATGTGACATTCCTCCTGCATAGGAAGCTTGCCCGCAGCAAAGCTGTCCGCCGTGTGTATTACAGGGCAGTTTACCCATATAGCTCAAATCCTGGCTCTGGACAAAATCACCGCCCATACCTTTCGGACAAAAGCCGGCATCTTCTATGCTTATCAATACAGTTATCGGATAACAATCATAGAGGGACAAGAGGTCAATGTCATCAGGAGTCACACCTGCCATAGCAAAGGCACGTTTTGCCGCCATCTTGACCGGACTGGTAGTGAGAGTTGGTGCATATATTATCGAATTATGTGTACAGGCTTCTCCCATTCCCAGAATAAATACTGGAACCCGCGGCCGGTCACCTGCTTCTTCGGTTTGACTTACTATGACTGCCGCCGCACCGCTGCAGGGCCGCACAATCTCCAGCAAATGAATCGGATCAACTATTACCCGGGATGACATGACTTCTTCTATCGTGAGTTCCTTGCTGTTATACAAGGCATCAGGGTTTAGAAGTGCGCTTTTGCGCTGGTCAACCGCAATTTTAGCCAGTTGCTCAGGTTTGGTTCCGAATTCATACATATGCCGCCTGGCTACCAGGGCATAACCCGAATTAAAGCCCATAGGACCAACCGGCAGTTCATAATCAATCTCCGCCTGGGACATGACCGCGGTTTTGCCTTCCCTGGTATTGAAGACCTGGCTGTCCCAAACCCCGCCACTTAAACACAGACAGTGACGGCAAATGCCTGATGCCACCAAAAGTGCAGCGCGGGCAACGGCTCCTACTGCACTGGCTCCACCCAGTTCCACCATATCCAGATGATGAGGAAATATCTGCAGATACTCAGCGGCCTGAGCCGGCCACATAAAGCCAGTATCCTCACTGGGAGCTGTAACCAGGAGGCCATCGATATCTTTTTTCGTAATACCTGCATCTTGTATAGCCAGGGCTGCCGACTGAGCCAATAAATCGAGAGTTGTGCTTTCAGTATGTAATTGCGGCTTCAATTCCCCAATCCCGGATATAAAAGCATTCTTTAAGTTTTGCATCAACCATCCTCCTTTTTAAGAGCTATTTGTTTATCCCCATATAAATAAAATAGCCACCTAACAAAATCAAGAAAAATCCACAGCCTATTAATATGAGCCGATAAGCTGAATTACTTAGGAATTTGCGCCCTCCAGCTACCGCAGCTGCTACCATACAGTACCAGGTTACATCAGCCAGGATATGCCCCATATAAAACGAAGTAACTCCAGGTATTCCATTTTTCATGGACAGAGTAATGTAGCCAAGCCCAACACTTACCCACCAGATCGACCAGAAGGGATTAGCCAGACTAAGTAAAAAACCACCCACGGCCGGATGCATGGCTGCGGTTCTTATAACTACACTATCTTCATTAGTCCTTTGACTGCCATCGACAGCCGCAGATTCGCTAAAACCCATTAAAGCACCTTCCCGCACAAGAGTATCTTCCGTGTCTGCAGTCATTTCTTCAATCCGCTCCTTTGGTCCACTGGAGAAGTTAAGCGAAAGCCGGCCTTGCCAAGCATCCCTTATCATCGTATATCCCATATAAAGCAAGAATGCCCCGCCCAATAAAGCTATCCAGGTAAACACTGATTCCTGCTGCAAGTAAACCGAAAAACCGGCCAGCAAGACAAGCACCAGTACCAGTTCCAGAATGGCATGCCCCAGCATTATCAAAGGAGCAGTTATAAAGCCTCCACGTATTGCCTCCGATATAGTAAAGGTTAAAAGCGGTCCGGGAACCATGGCACCCGAAAAGGCAACAACAAAAGATGTGGCAAATATCATCAGAATCTCCAGTTTAACCTGCCTCCCGCAAGATAATTTAAACTTCTTTTATTATAGTAAATAACTGCTTTAATCTATATAGGATAAAACGTATATAATATAACGAGGCGAAAAGATTTCCCCCTTTTCTTTAAGCGGTAGGTCCCTATTAAAAAACAGGCGGCGGTTATAACGAGGCGTTGCCTCGTTGCATCAATATGTTGAAACTACTGCGCAGTTATTCCGATGCTTAAATATCTTCATTATGTAATCTTTGGTAAGAAAGCTGGCAAATAAAACTTATGTCTAAAAACTCTTATTTTAAAAAGTATTTTTTTATTTCATTTTTCCTGCTCATTATAACCAGCGCTTTGATCTGGTCTGTTAAGGGAACACCTCCCCAGCCTGCAGGAGCAGCTATTCCATCCCTAAATTCCCTTACTCTTACGATGCTGGTTTTGCTGGGGTTGGGAGCGGGTTTTTTTGGCGGTTTGCTGGGGTTGGGGGGCGGATTGATTATGCTGCCCATCCTTAGCTTCGGAATGGGTTTCCCAACCACTATCGCAGTAGGAACTACACTTTTTGCCGTAATATTTACTACCATCTCCGGAGGATATGCTCATTTGGTAAGGGGCAATACCCATACCCGCAGCAGTTTGTTTTTATCATTGGGCGGGATAACCGGCATAATCCTGGGTTCATATATTTTCCCTGTCTTGGCATCGCATATGAAGATTCTCAGCCTTATGCTGGGCCTTTTCTTTATCTTTCCCGGCATTTATATGATACGGGATGCCTTATTTCATCGTCAATCAACGGCTGCCAAAAAAGCTCCTGTCTTCAGCAGAGAATCAAGCCTAGCCTTTTTTGGTTTTACAGTAGGTTTTCTAACCGGAGTTTTAGGTCTGGGAGGCGGTTTTCTTCTGGTTCCGGGACTCACCTATCTCTTCGGCTTCCCCGTACAGCTGGCAGTAGGAACTGCCCTGGCAGCAGTTATTCCCGTAACTATTGTAGGCGGCGGCATCAAGCTCTTTCAGAGTTTTGTACTCCTGCCAGCCGCCCTGTCTCTGGGTCTGGGAACTATTATCGGTGCTCAACTAGGTGCGCTCAGCATTAATTATTTTAAAGCATCGACTTTAAAACTGATCTTTGGCCTGTATTTCATGTATGTTGCTCTAAGATATATAATCGATTATTGGCAATAACACAACAAGAGTGTGACAAGGGTCTCTGACAAGGGGACGGTTCTTGAAGGGGACAATCGGAAGTTTTGGGCGCAAAAATAGGCTCAACTATCGGATAAAAGCTGATAGTTGAGCCTTAGTCGTAACTACGCCCAAAATTTTTGATTGCCCAG
>JAQUBU010000127.1 GCA_028686565.1 Syntrophomonadaceae bacterium | reverse complement strand
CAGGCTATCAGTATGAATGAAATTAGTTATTGGAAGATTTAATACTGACTTGGTATTTTCAGCACCAATCAGCTCTGAACCAGCCTGGTTTATGAATGCTATTTTGTCATCAATTTCCACTACTATAGCATCAGGAGAAACTTCCACCAATTGCCGGTAGCGCTCCTCATTACTCCAAAGTGCTTCTTTTACTTGCTCATTTAAAATATCATCATTTTTCAATTGCTTGTCCAACAGTTCCATATTCCCTCCTGCCGTATATCAAATTTCATATAATAACTAAAAAAATATCTGCTTCAAACATTGAGCATTAAAGAAAAGATAGGGCCATAGCATCAATTATTAGTATATTGCGCCAAGCCCAACTGTTTTTTACTATTTCTCCAAAATCATCTATTTTCCTGCCTGATTGTTTAATTAATATTACATAATTCCTCTGTAGGAAAGAACCGGTCATAACAACCGGTTCTATTTGCTTCTTACTTAGCTATTCAATTATGACAGACTCTCTTAGATTATGATACAGATTAAACCGCCGCTTCCTTCGTTAACAATTCTCTGCAAGGTATCCTGTAATTTATGCTGGGCATTTTCCGGCATGCGATGCAATTTATTCTGTATACCCTCTCTAACCAAATCATGCAGAGACTTACCGAAGATATTGGAATCCCATATTTTGGCCGGATCTTCCTCGAACTCATCGAGCATATAGCGTACCAGTTCTTCACACTGTTTCTCAGTTCCGATTATGGGGGTGATCTCGGTAGTTATATCAGCTTTAATTATATGCAATGATGGCGCCTTGGCCTTAAGTTTGACACCAAAGCGGCTGCCCTGGCGGATTAACTCCGGTTCCTCCAAAAACATTTCTTCCAGGCGCGGTGTTACTACTCCATAGCCAGATTCTTTGACCTCTTCCAAGGCAGAGGATATTTTGTCAAATTCCTTTTTCGCTACACTCAAGTCACGCATCAAACGCATTATGTCATGAGTTCCATCAATATTGAATCCACTTACCTCACTTAGTGAACGATAGAATAATTCCTCAGGCACAGTAACTTCGATACGCGCAGTTCCAGAACCCAGATTCATTTCTTCCAGACTCACGTAACTTATGTTCTCGATATCGGAAAGTTGTTCTATCGCTTTATCAATGTCCCTGACTTTACGTATGCCGTTTAATACCTGGCGTATACCACCTTCCATATCTTTACGCAGCCAGAACTCTTCTTCAAGTTCATCCACCCAGCGAGGCAGTTTTATGTTCACTTCCTGTACAGGGAATTCATATAGTGCTTCCTCAAGAATTCCATAAACTTGTTCGGTGTTCATTTTGGCAGCATCAACCGCAATAATGCTTACTCCATACTTTTCACCTAACTCTTCTGCCAGGCTAAGAGTATCACGCTCATATGGATGGATTGAATTGAGCAAAACAACAAATGGTTTGTTTAATTCTCTCAGTTCATTAATTACACGTTCTTCGGCTTGCAGGTAACTATTGCGAGATATATCACCAATACTTCCGTCCGTGGTCATAACAATCCCGATTGTAGAGTGGTCGGCAATTACTTTCCTGGTGCCTATTTCAGCAGCTTCCTCGAAAGGAACCTCATAGTCAAACCAGGGAGTTTTTACCATGCGCGGTTCTTCATCCTCTTCATAACCAAGTGCCCCATCAACAGCGTAACCCACACAATCAATCAGGCGAACCTTTAAGGTTAGACCGTTCTGGGTAGTTATTTCCACTGCTTCATTGGGTACAAATTTGGGTTCGGTAGTTGTAATGGTTTTCCCGGATCCGCTTTGGGGAAGTTCGTCATTGGTTCTTTCCCGTTCGTAAACATCTTTTATATTAGGCATTATCATTAGTTCCATAAATCTTTTTACAAATGTTGATTTGCCTGTTCTAACCGGGCCAACTACTCCCAGGTAAATATCGCCTCCAGTTCTTTCAGCGATATCTCTTAAGATATTATTTCCTTCCACTTTTCATTATCCCTCCCTTGATTTAGACTTAAAAACAAGGCATCCTCCCTTCGATTATGGTACCCTGGTAAATAATTACGCTATAACAGTATAAATATATTATCAATATTCGGTAATATAACCAGAAAAGAAAAAAAGTGTGATAATAATCACACTTTTGAGATTGCAGCTAAAGTCGTCAAGCTCCCGGAAAGATGACCGGCGCCGGGATCAAGGCATTAGAAACATTCATGATTTATACTTACAGTACATTTATATTATTACCATTCTACATCTTCGTTGGCAATTTCTTCTATCTCATGCTTCTTGCTCCGTTTCATCAAGCTATCTACTTGCTCCCGGGGAGACTTATCATTATACAGAACATTATAGCATGCTGTAGATATAGGCATATCCAGTTTATATTTTTGGGCAAGGCGATAAACCACTTTTACAGTATGTACTCCTTCAACTACCATCCCTACATTTCGAAGAGTCTCGGCAAGACTTAATCCCTGACCAATCATAATCCCCGCTTGCCGGTTACGGGAATGCTTGCTCCCACAAGTAACCACCAAATCACCAATACCGCTTAAACCTCTAAATGTGCGAGGATCTCCCCCCATAGCTCGCCCCATCTTTATTATTTCATGCAAACCACGCGTAAGCAAAGCAGCCTGAGTATTGTCCCCATAGCCTAGTCCAGTGGCAATTCCGGTTCCTAAAGCTATAACATTCTTTAGTGCTCCACCCAGCTCAACCCCTGCAACATCAGGATTAGTATATACTCTAAAAGAAGGTGTCATATATATACTTTGCAGCTTAAAAGCCGTGGCTTTGCGATATGCAGCTATCGTAACTGCTGTAGGTATTTCACGGGCTACTTCTTCGGCATGACTGGGACCGGATAGAACCGCACATCTTTCTTTTATTTCATTGCCTAATACATCTTCCATAACTTGACTCATTCGCATTCCCGTACTGATTTCCAATCCTTTGGAAGTATTGAGAAGATAACTTGCTGAATTTATGTAGGGTATCAAAGTTTCCAATAATGATCTGAGTGATTGAGAAGGAATTGCTAATACAATCAGTTCTGTCTTCTCAAGAGCTTGTGCAAGATCACTAGTTAGTTTTATGTTATCCGGCAACCTTACTCCAGGAAGGAATCGCTGGTTTTCCCGGCTGCTTTCAATAGTCTCCGGGTTATCTTCAGCCCGTCCCCAAACAATAATATGATCAACATTTTTGCTCAAGAGAACAGCCTGCGCAGTGCCCCAGCTGCCAGCACCCAATATGCAGACTTTTTTCATTACTGCTCTCCACCTCCATTAATTTCACTGTTCCGATCAAGGGGACGGTTCCGATCAAGGGAACCGTCCCCTTGATCGGAACACTTGACACCCCGCTTAGACCGGATCATTGATTTTTGGTTCGCTGCCATTTCTAAGTCTTTCAATATTACCGCGATGCCGGTATATAACCAGAGCAGCAATAAAAATACTTATAATTATATATGTCCATGGTTTACCCCATACAATAGTCAGCAAGGGAAACATAAAGGCTGCTACGACAGAGCCCAAAGAGACAAAGCGAGTGATATAAGCTATGCCCACCAGCGAAATCAATAATATAAGAAAAGCCATAGGCATTAATACTAGAATAGCCCCCGCAGCGGTGGCGACACCTTTGCCTCCGCGAAAACCGAGAAATACAGGGTAGCAATGACCAAATACCGCCATAAATGCGCACAAAGCACCTACTATATCTCCGCCAATATAACGGCCGAGATAGGCTGCGGCCACGCCTTTAAAAAGATCCCCGGCCAGGGCAATCATTCCAACCCTAATCCCCGAAGTTCTTAGTGCATTGGTGGCACCGACATTACCACTGCCTTTTTTTCTAATATCCTGCTTGGTAAATAAACGGGTAAAGAGATAGGAAAAAGGGATCGAACCAATAAAATAGCATAACCCAATGATAGCTGCTTCCTTCAACAATATTCCCCCCTATAAGCAGATTTAATGTTAATCCTCGGATTTCTTCTCCCGAACAATCATCTTTATAGGTGCGCCTTCGAAACCAAAATTCTTACGCAAAACATTTTCGAGATATCTTAAATAAGAAAAATGAACAAGATCAGGATGATTAGCAAAGAAAACAAAGGTAGGCGGGGCAGTCCTGACCTGGGTGGAATACATAATTTTTACTCTTTTTCCGCCTCCCCCGGGCAGGGGATTAATCATAATTGCATCATTTACAACTTCATTAAGCTGTGATGTGGTTACCCTGTGATTATACTGGTCAGCTACAAAATCAACTAATTCCAGGGTTTTAAAAATCCTTTGCTTGGTCAAAGCAGAGATATACATAATCGGTGAGTAAGCCAGAAACTTTAAATCACGGCGCATATCTTCATCAAACTTTTTCATGGTCTGCCCATCTTTTTCTATCAAATCCCATTTGTTAACAACAATAATATTGGCCTTGGCCTGCTCATGAACATAACCGGCAATACGCTTGTCTTGTTCGATAACCCCTTCTGTAGCATCCAGCATAATGAGTGCAACATCACAACGCTCAATAGCTTTCAAAGCTCTTATTACACTATATTTTTCAGTAGCCTCCGTAATCCGGGATTTCTTTCTGATTCCAGCCGTATCGATTAATATGTATTCTTGACCATTGTATTCAAAAGGGGTATCAACAGCATCTCTGGTCGTTCCCGGAACATCACTGACAATAACTCTTACTTCACCCAAAAATGCATTTACCAGTGATGACTTACCGACATTAGGTCTTCCTACGATGGCAATTTTTATGGCATCACTATTCTCTTCCAGATCAATACCAGGTTCAAACTGTGCCACTACAGCATCCAGAATTTCATTGGTGTTCAATCCGTGCATTGCAGATACGGGAATGGGATCACCCAAACCCAGTTTATAGAACTCATAGTATTCCAATTGTCGGTCAAAGTTTTCAACTTTGTTAGCAGCCAGAACCACTGGCTTCTTGGATTTACGCAAGAGCTTGGCTACAAGCTGGTCTTCAAAGGTAATGCCCTCCCGGGTGTCTGCTACAAAAAGTATTACATCTGCTTCTTCAATGGCAAGCTCGGCCTGCATTTTTATTTCGCGGGTAAATATATCGCCATCATCAAAACGAATACCACCGGTATCAATTATAATAAACTCTCTTCCGTTCCAATCACTATTGTCATACAGACGGTCCCTGGTAACCCCGGGAATATCTTCCACAATAGCTTTTCTGGCCCCGACTAATCGGTTAAAAAGAGTTGATTTGCCTACCTTGGGTCTACCAACAATGGCCACAACCGGTTTTGACATCTACTTTCCTCCATCTATTACAGCATCCACCAGGGAGCTTGCACTGCCATCCACAGTAATAATCTTAGCTCCACTATGCTCTGCTATTTCTTTTATGCTTACATTATCAAGCAGTATTTCATGACCTTCTTTTAAAACAACTTCCGGTATTATCACTATTTTGCCGTTATATTTTTTTCCCAGTGCTGCTATTATATCACTGCCGGTTAATAAGCCGGTTACCGATACATCTCCACCGAAAAAATTATTTGCAACTGCAAGCAGATTAACTGTCAAGCCCTCTATCAGGTTTAATCTGGCTACAATTTTTTCGAGTATCTTTACAGCAGATAACCCGGTCAGCAGATTTACTTCGCGCGGTTCTGTCTGCCGGGGCAAGGCTGCTTCCAGGGAGGAAAATTCATCCCAAAATATTCTTGCCAAACCTATCCCATTTTCTATCTGGCAATAATCATCGTAATACTCTGCATCCGGTAATTGCTCTCCAGCTTTTATATAGAATTCATCAGCCAGATAAACAAAGCCCCGCCGGAATAAGGGACGAAATCTCTGCTGATATTCTTCCCCTTGCCTGATAATATTTGATGCCTCTTCAGGGGTAAAAGCTCTAAGTTCGCTTAGCTTCTGGCGATGTCCGGTTAATCCTACCGGTACTATCCCTACTGATAAAACGGATGGGAAATACTTAGCCAGATCTTCAATACTCTCTTCCAGTATGATACCGTCATTTATTCCGGGACATAATACAATTTGTGTATGTATTTCAATTCCTGCATTTTTCAAACGAGCCAAATCATCTTTTATGGTGCATGCTTTAGGGTTGTTAAGAATCTCAGCGCGCAGTTCCGGCTGTGTGCAATGAACAGATATATATAGAGGACTGAGCCTCATGCTGCATATTTTCTGCCAATCTTGTTCCTGAAGGTTGGTCAGAGTGATGAAGTTGCCCAGCAGAAAGGAATAGCGGTAATCATCATCTTTTACATATAAAGTCTTTCTCATTTTAACAGGCAGCTGATCAACAAAACAGAAAATACAACGATTTTTACAGACCTTCATTTTGTCAAAGATTAAATCATCAAAAACTATGCCCATTTCCTCATCATAATCTTTTTCGATTTCCAGCGACCATAATTCCTGATCAGCTTTTCTAAGCTCTATTTGAATACAGTTATCATGTGAATAGAACTGATAGTCTATTATATCTTTGATTTCAAAGCCGTCAATCGATAAAATCTCATCGCCGGCTTCAATTCCAATTTCTTCAGCAATACTGCCTTTAACAACCTCTTTTATCTGGGCTACCATGCTAATTA
>JAQUBU010000002.1 GCA_028686565.1 Syntrophomonadaceae bacterium | reverse complement strand
GGTAGAAGGTATGGAAAAATATTTCCAGATTGCCCGCTGTTTCCGGGATGAAGATTTGCGCGCGGATCGGAAGCCGGAGTTTACACAGCTGGATATGGAGATGTCTTTCATTGATGAGGGGGACATAATGGCCTTGGTGGAAGAAATGATCCGGGACGTATTTGCCGAGGCCAAAGGCCAGGAACTTAGCCTTCCGTTTGCCCGTCTGTCATATGATGAGGCTATGCAAAAATACGGCAATGACAAGCCGGATCTGCGCTTTGGGTTAGAGATTGCAGAACTTACTGATTTACTTAAAGATACTGAATTTAAAGTCTTTGCCTCTGCCATTCAGAGCGGCGGAGTGGTCAGAGCCTTAAATGCCAAAACCTGCGGCAGTTTTACCCGCAAAGAAATCGATGCTCTGGGAGCCCTGGCGGTGGAGAACGGAGCCAGGGGCATGGCCTGGATAGTGGTGGGGGAAAATGAACTGCGCTCCCCCATAACCAAATTTTTGAGTGAAGCACAAATCAAGGGCATTCTAGATGCTCTGCAAGCTGAACCGGGAGATCTCTTGCTGTTTGCGGCTGATCAGGCGGCGATTGCAGCCCGCGTGCTGGGCAACTTGAGACTGGAATTAGGGCGCCGGCTGCAGCTTATTGATGAAAATGCACTGAGCTTTGTGTGGGTAGTAGATTTCCCGCTACTGGAATATGATGAGGAAGAAAAACGTTTTGTGGCTATGCATCATATGTTTACCGCGCCGCGAGCTGAGGATATCAGCCTTCTTGACAAAGATCCGGCACAGGTTAAAGCAAGAGCATATGATCTTGTATTAAACGGTACTGAAATAGGTGGGGGAAGTATCCGTATTCACCAGCGTAATTTACAGGAGAAAATGTTTGCCCTGGTCGGCATGAGCATTGAGGAAGCCAAAGCGAAATTTGGTTATTTGCTGGAAGCTTTTGAATATGGCACTCCACCGCATGGCGGCATTGCTTTCGGCATCGATCGGCTGTTGATGATAATTGCCGGCAGACATAGTATTCGTGATGTTATAGCATTTCCAAAAACCCAGAGTGCAGCTTGCCCCATGACCGAAGCACCTTCTGAAGTCGCGCTGAAACAATTAAGGGAATTGTCCATAAAGATCAAGGAAAAATAGAAAATTTGGGGAATATGGTCTATAATGACAACTTGTTTGGCTTGAAGAAACGGGTATGATATGGTAGTATTTTACCTGAGAAAAGCAAATCCCTGCTGTGTACGTGAATGGCTGTTAAGTTTTTGCCAACACAAAAATTTAGGGAACTTATCTCCGCATATTACGTGCAAGCCCTGAATGGGACACATCAAATATGTGGGAGGGTACCCACCTGCTTTGCAGGTTGAAACTACGGCATCACGGCTCGGTGGGGTTTTTTGTGCTTTTATAACATAGAATCTTTCATATTCCTTCCTTTTGTCTTCAGCACACGATTCACCATATAATGATTACCCGGGTGCCAGAGCTCAGAGATAGCCTTAGTTTAATACTCCCTTCCCGCATGAAATTTATTATTAACAACTCTGCCGGAAGTGAAAGGAATGGTGGGCCGGCTTCCTGTTTACAAAACAGGTGCCGGGTTACGAGGCGCAGCCTCGTTGCAGCAGTATATTGAAACTACTGCGCAGTTTCTTCTGGTACTTAAAATCCTCACCTCGTTGCAACGGTGCGGATGAAACTGTTCTGTGGTTCTTGCGGTGCTTAAAATCAAGTGCACTATTCCTATATATAAAATCTCTTTATTATCTTAAGTTAGCTTTTTTTATCTTGAGTTGGGTCAGATATTTTTATTTAAAAGTTATATCTGGTCTGCAAATATATTTGCTGCTTGTGCAGGAAAAAGAATGAAGGAGGTAGAACTAAATGCATTATTGGAACCAGGAAAAGGAATGTATGCCCCGGGAAGAGCTGGAAAAGCTACAATTAAGAAGGTTGAAAGAAACCGTTTATAGAATATATTCGTTTGTGCCTGCCTACCAGGAGAAAATGGACCAGGCGGGGATTAGACCTGATGATATAAGAAGCCTTGATGACCTTCGCCACCTTCCATTCACAACCAAACAGGATTTACGAGATAGTTATCCATTCAATTTATTTGCCATACCCATGAGCGAGGTGGTAAGAATCCATTCATCTTCCGGGACTACGGGAAAACCAACCGTTGTTGGATATTCACGCAAAGATATCGATACCTGGGCAGAGCTTATGGCGCGGGCTTTGACCAGTGCAGGTGCCAGCAAGCATGAAGTGATTCAGAATTCTTATGGTTACGGTCTTTTCACTGGAGGTTTGGGAGTTCATTATGGCGCTGAAAAAATTGGGGCTTCCGTTATTCCTACTTCAGGAGGGAATACCAAGAGGCAGGTCATGTTAATGCAGGATTTTGGGAGTACAATTCTAACCTGCACTCCGTCATACGCTCTCTTTATGTATGAAGTAATTGAAGAAATGGGCATAAAACGTTCTGATCTGAAATTAAAAGCCGGTGTTTTTGGAGCTGAACCCTGGTCAGAAAGTATGCGCCGGGAAATCGAAAAAAAACTTGAGATTAATGCCTTCGATATATATGGGTTAAGTGAGATTATTGGTCCCGGTGTAGCTATTGAATGTCCTTATAAAGTAGGATTGCATATTGCGGAAGATCATTTTATTGCGGAGACTATTGACCCGATTAATGAAAGAGTGCTGGAGAATGGTGAACAGGGAGAACTGGTTATTACCACCATCACTAAAGAAGCACTGCCCTTGATCAGGTATAGAACCCGTGACCTCACGACTTTGGAGAAAAAAACTTGCGAATGTGGGCGTACGCATATGCGTATGCATAAAGTACTGGGCCGTTCTGATGATATGATTATAATTCGCGGTGTAAATGTTTTCCCTTCCATGGTAGAAAGCGTTTTATTAAGCATACCCGGAGTTGAACCCCATTATATTCTTATTGTAGAGCGCAAAGGGACTCTTGACGAACTTGAAGTTCAGGTGGAGGTATCCGAAAAGTTATTTAGTGATGAAGTTAAAAAACTTGAAAGTTTGGGAGCTATAATTAGAAAAGAACTGGAAAGCAGTTTGGGAATTGGAGTCAGGGTGAGATTAGTTGAACCGCGATCTATAGAAAGAAGTGAGGGAAAAGCCAAGAGGGTTATAGATAAAAGAAATATTTGAGGAGGGATATTATGGCCAAGCAAATATCAGTTTTTTTAGAAAATAAAGCAGGCAGATTATCTCATGTTACCAGAGTATTAGGCGAGGCAGGTATTAATATCAGGGCTTTATCAATTGCTGATACTTCTGACTTTGGAATACTGCGTCTAATTGTGAATGATCCCGAAAGAGCTTATCGAATTTTAAGGGAGTCCGGATTCACAGTAAGTGAAACTGAGGTGATAGCTGTTCAAGTTCGCGACTCCCCCGGGGGCTTGGCAACAGTTCTGGAGCAGATGACAGCGGAGAACCTTAATATAGAATACCTTTATGCCTTTCTAGGTACTACTGAGGATGATGCCCTGGTAATATTTAAAGTGGAAGATATCAATCGAGCCAGGCTTATATTTACCGAAAAGGGAATTAAATTCCTGGATGAGAAATCCCTGTACCAATTATAACGAGTTAAATCTGAAAGAAATTATTTTATTACGTTGAAGCAAAAAGAAATGGGTGTAAATATGTCCCCGCCGCTTTAAGCGGTCGGGGACTATTAACAAAACAGGTAGCGGTTTATAACGAGGCACTGTCTCGTTGCAGCAGTATGTTGAAACTACTGCGCAGTATCTTCTGGTGTTAAACCCCAGCTGGTTACAGCAGAGCGCAAGAAACTGCTTTGCAATTCTTGCGACGCTTGAATTGCATTATTATAATTTTCAAATAATCGGGAGTCTGGAGAATATTTTTCTGGAAAACTCCCGGTTATTTTATTTTTAGCCTATAGAAGTTTAGCACTGGAAAGAAATTCCTTGCGCCAGCTCCGTCGCTCAATAATACCAGCTGCTTTTGGCTTAGGCACTCAAGGGGTACTGCACCAACCTCTCATTCATAGTCACTAGTACTTTGTAATGTCTAAAAGTTTATTTTATCCTCCGAGAAAAATTTTCGCAGGGGGAGGCGGAGGAGTGAGTAATACTGGACGTATTGCGATTGACGACAACGAAGCCCTGCGGAAATTTGGCCGGTGGGAATTAAAGTTTTAGATTTTACAGAGTACTAGCACGTTTACGACGTTCTGTTGCTTGACCCCTTTCCTTTCCGTACCTCGCCTTCGCAGGATATCATGAGGTTCCTGCGTCAAGCTGCTCAAGAAGCTACAAATTTCTTGCAATATCAACTGCAAAAGCTGATTAACCTACCTACTTTTGGTACCGGGTCTTTTGTCCCTTTACTATAGGAAAGATGTACGAATTTTATCCGCTCCAAATAGTTTGGTATATAGAGCCAAAAGCCGTAGTAATAAGGTTTATGTCTCCCAAATCAATGTGGCGGCGCGATGGTTATTGGTAGTTATTTAATTCACAAAGAAGGAAATGGAATTTGAAAAGTCGAATAAGGTGGAGTGAAGTGGAGTAAAGTGGAGCATTATCCCTCAAAATTTATCAAAAGAGGTAGAACGAATGTTCTTGGGAGAATATCAACATTCCTTGGATACTAAAGCAAGAATAACTATTCCTGCTCGTTTTCGCGAGCAGTTGGGCGAGAAATTTGTAGCAACCAAAGGTCTCGACAACTGTGTTTTTCTCTATCCCTTAGTAGAATGGCAGGCAATAGAAGAAAAACTTCGTTCTTTGCCTCTGACGAGAGCAGATGTGCGGTCGTTTGTCCGCTTCTTTTTCTCAGGTGCCTCTGAATTGGAATTTGATAAACAAGGAAGAACTGTATTATCGGTTAATTTACGCGAGTATGCCGGTATTGACCGGGATGTGACAGTTATCGGTGTGGGTAACAGGATTGAGATTTGGTCAGTTGATAAATGGGCAGAATATACAGACAAGGCTGGTTCTTCATTTGAAGAAATCGCAGAAAAAATGGTTGACCTGGGTATTTAGGAGTGGATATTATTGCACATGCCCGTTTTATTGGATGAGACTATCTCGTCATTAGTGATTAACCCACATGGCATATATGTTGATTGCACTATGGGAGGTGGGGGGCACCTGCGCTCTTTGCTCAGCAAACTTGAAGATGATGCGCAGGTGTTGGCTATTGACAAAGATAAGCAAATTCTGGAAGAGAACAGCAAAGCAATTGACAAAGCAGGGGTAAAGTTTATTCATGGTGATTTCCGTAATCTTAAAGCTATTATGAAGAATGAAAACATTGCTCAGGTTGATGGTATAATGATTGATCTTGGTGTTTCATCTTTTCAATTGGACAATGCTCAACGTGGTTTCAGCTTTCATGAAGATGCTGATTTGGATATGCGGATGGATAGGGAACAGGAATTAAGTGCTCGCGATATTGTTAATAAATACTCTGAGAAGGAACTGCTCAGAATCTTGTTTGAATATGGAGAGGAAAGATATGCTCGCAGAATAGTGAAGTCTGTAGTAAATTATAGAAGTGAGAAGTATATCAATACTACCCTGGAACTGGTAGATATCATAAAGAGCTCAGTCCCGGCAGCATACCGGCGGGAGAAGCACCCAGCCCGCAAGACATTTCAGGCGCTAAGGATAGCAGTTAATAGTGAGTTGGATGCTTTGCAAGGGGTTTTGCCACAGGCGTTGGAATTGCTAAAGCCAGCAGGAAGATTGTGTATCATAACATTCCATTCCCTGGAGGACAGGATAGTAAAAAGGTTTTTCCAGGAAAAAGTAAAAGGGTGTATTTGCCCACCCGGCATGCCATTGTGTATATGTGGACAAAAGCCGCAATTGCAACTGGTAAGCCGGAAGCCGATAGTTCCAAGTGAAAATGAATGTTTAGCTAATCCCCGTGCCCGAAGTGCCAAACTGAGGGTTGCAAGCAAGTTGTAGGTATATAATTAGGGAGGGCGGAATAACTATATGGTACAGGGGAATTATGGGTATGCAAGGGTTTTGGATACTGAAATAGCTTATGAGCAGGATAGTAGGATTAAAAAGGTCAGAAGGACGGTAAAAAAAGTTGATGGCCGAAAAAGCCTATTGCTAAAAAGCAGCATGG
This sequence comes from Syntrophomonadaceae bacterium, assembly GCA_028686565.1. Taxonomy (GTDB): domain Bacteria; phylum Bacillota; class Syntrophomonadia; order Syntrophomonadales; family Syntrophomonadaceae; genus JAQUBU01. The sequence continues at coordinate 21,471 of JAQUBU010000002.1, read as the reverse complement.
GGATTTTTTTAATAGCTCTTATTATTGTTTATTTGTGTATGAAATCGTCAACTTTGGGTTATCAAATCGTAAGCCTCGAAAATGATATCAGTAAATTGGAAACAGCAAAACAACAAATGGAGTATCAAATAGCACAAAAGAGTTCATTGCAAAGGATTGAAAATGTAGCACTAAATGAGTTGGGCATGTGTAAGCCGGCAAGAGAATCGTCATTTACGGTGATGCTTGCATCTACGAATGAACCGGTGGAACTGGTTCATTCAGAAAAAACCAGCAGTGAAGGAAAGTCGCTCGAAAGAATATATGCCAGTTTAACGCGTCTGGTAGCAATGAATAATTAATGAAAAGTTGAGGTGGCCTTATGCAAACCACCGGGTTAACGGTAAGAAAGCGTATAGCTACGCTTTTTTTCTTGTTTACACTGGGTTTTATTTTACTTGGCAGCAGAGTTTTTTGGGTTCAGTTTGTCCGTGGTGCTGAACTTTCCGAAAAGGCATTGCAGAATCGAATGCGTGATGTTCCCGTGGAATCAAAAAGAGGGATTATTTATGATCGGAATGGTCGCGAACTTGCTATTTCAGTAAGTGCTGATTCTGTATACGCTATTCCCGCCGAAGTCTGCCGCAGCGGACGGCAAAGAGAGATTGCCCAAAAATTATCCCAGTTACTGAGCATGGATGAAGACAAATTATATAACCGTCTCACCCGGGTCAGTTCTTTTGAATGGGTGCAAAGGCAGATAGACCCATCGATATCCAAAAAAATCAGGGACATGGATATGCCTGGTATTGGCTTGACCGAAGAGAGCCGCCGCTATTATCCCAAGGGCACATTAGCCAGTCATGTTCTGGGTATATCAGGTATAGACAATACCGGCCTGGAAGGAATTGATTATTATTATAACGATCTGGTGGGCGGCACCAAGGGAAGAATCATAATTGAACATGATGCAGTCAATCGTCCTATACCTGAAGCTACCCATAAATTCATACCGCCGGTGGATGGAGCCAATCTCATATTGACCATTGACGAAACTATACAATATATTACCGAGCGTGAACTTGACAAGGTTTTTCAGGAAAGAAAGGCCAAGTCGGCCGCTGCCATAATCATGGATCCTGCTACGGGGGAAATCCTGGCTCTAGCTTCGCGGCCTACCTATAACCCCAATAATTTTTCCGATTTCCCGACAAGCAACCGTAGGAATTTTGCCATCAATGATGTTTATGAACCAGGTTCAACCATGAAAATTACTACAGCAGCAATGGCCATGGAGGCAGGGACGGTTAATGCCGAGAGCCGCTTTTTCTGCCCGGGCTACATAAAAGTTGGTGTCGAGACCATTGGCTGCCCGGATAGGAAGCCTCATGGCAGCCAGACTTTTGCGCAGACCATAGAGAAATCATGTAATGTGGCTTTTGTGCAAATTGGCTTAAAACTGGGAATGGATAATTATTTCAAGTATTTGACTGATTTTGGTTTTGGTAAAGCAACTGGAATAGATCTTCCCGGTGAGCCCTCCGGCATTATAGCTAATAAAAAAAATGCCCAGCAAATAGATCTGGCAACCATGGCGATGGGGCAGACCAATGCCGTAACACCTATTCAGCTTATTACTGCAGTAGCGGCAGTAGCTAATGAAGGTAATATGATGAAACCGCATTTGGTAAAACAGGTTGTTGATAATAAAGGAAAGGTAATCAAAGAATATAAGCCGCAGTTGGTTAAAAAAGTAATATCGCCGGGAATAGCCAAAGAACTTTGCGTTATGCTCGAAGGTGAAGTTACCAATGGAACGGGCCGCAACGCATATCTGGAGGGTTACCGTGTAGCCGGCAAAACTGGTACGGCTCAAAAGGTAGGCCCTGACGGGAGATATATGAGCAATGAACATGTTGCTTCGTTCATAGGTTTTGCACCTTCCAAGAGTCCCCGCCTGATAGGTATTGTAGTTGTAGATGCACCGAAAGGATATCCTTATTACGGGGGCTGGGTGGCAGCACCGGCTTTCAAGGAAATAATAAATGATTCTTTTCATTATCTCGAAATACCCAGGTATAATTCTGCTGAAATAGAGAAAACAAAAGAAAAGGCAGATAAAGTTGTAGTGCCTGATGTTGTCAACTTGCCCTTGTCTGAAGCACTATCCTTGATAAATAGCCGGGGTTTGAAGGTGAAGGTCAACGGCAGCGGCAACATAGTATGGCAGCAAACTCCATTGGCGCATACAAGGCTTGATAAAGGAGCCCAGATAATAATCGAAATGTCTCCGTTGGAACCTGCAGAGGGCGGCGAAATTACCATTCCGGATCTGCGGGGCAAATCCATGAAAGAAGTCGCTAAAATCCTGACTGATCTCGGCTTGCATCTGGTGCCCGAGGGTTATGGTCTGGCCTATGAGCAATCACCGATAGCAGGTAAGATAGTAAGCAATGGATCGGTAATTAAAGTGAAGTTTCAGCCAATTGGGGAATAACTCATTATAGGAAGGAGGGCCAGGTTTGCGTCTTATTGACTTATTGGCAGGTTCGGAATATGTACTCCTAAAAGGGCAAATTGATACCGAAATTGCGGGGGTTAAATATGACTCCCGGCAAGTCCGCGATGGAGATTTATTTATTTGTATAAGTGGTTTAAAAACAGATGGTCATCAGTTTGCCAAACAGGCAATTCGGAATGGCGCTGTTGCCATTTTGGCTGAGCGGGAGCTTGATTTTTGCGAACAGGTCAGCCTGATCTTAACCCCGGATACCAGAAAGGCTATGGCGCGTCTTGCTTCCAACCTTTACCAGCAGCCTTCCGGATATTTAAGAGTTATTGGAGTAACTGGTACAAATGGCAAGACCACCACTACTCATTTAATCCGGGCAATTCTTGAAGAGGCAGGGAAAAAAACCGGTATTATTGGTACGCTGTATGCCCGTATGGGGGATTATGTAAAGGAGTTGGGTCATACTACACCCGAAGCTCTGGAAATTGAAGAATTTATTAGTTACTGTGTCAGACAAAAAGCTGAATATATTGTTATGGAAGTGTCATCTCATGCTTTGGATCTTAACCGGGTTGATTTGATTTTATTTAATTCCGCTGTATTCACTAATTTAACCCAGGATCATCTTGATTTTCACCATAACATGAATAGTTATCGGGATTCCAAGGCAAAACTGTTTGCCATGATCCCTGCAGATAAGCACAACTTCTGCGTTATAAATGCCGATGATGCTTACGGGGAAGATTTTAAAAGGGCTGCAAATTCCCGATGTTACACCTTTGGGTTAAAAAATGAGGCTGATGTTCGTGCTGGTGCTTTAAACATCAGCATTAAAGGAAGCAGCTTTAATATTTACCACCAAAACCAAGAAATTGCTATTAATACTAGTCTGGTAGGATTATTTAGCGTTTATAATGTGCTGGCAGCGGTAACATTTGCGCTTGGAGAGGGTATAAACATGGATATTATTAAATCCGCATTGGAAAAGGTGGAAGGTGTAGCAGGACGTTTTGAAAAAGTGGAATCTGAACAGGATTTCACGGTTATAATTGATTATGCTCATACCCCGGATGGGTTGGAAAATATATTACTGACTGCACGGCATATAGCCAAGCACCGACTTATAACTGTTTTTGGCTGTGGGGGAGACCGGGATCGGACCAAAAGACCGTTAATGGGTGAAATTGCAGCCCGCTATAGTGATTTTTGTATCGTTACTTCTGATAACCCACGGAGTGAAGAACCTGAAAATATTATTGCTGATATTATACCTGGACTGGATAAAGTGGAAGGCTCCCGTTATGCAATTATTACTGATCGCCGCGAAGCTATCCGGCATGCCATATACCTGGCCAAAGAAGGTGACTTGATCATTATCGCCGGCAAAGGGCATGAAACCTATCAGCTAGTCAAGGATCAGGTCTTGGAATTTGATGACCGCAAGGTAGCGGCAGAATTCTTGCGAAGGAAAGAAAAATGATGAATATGGAACTAGGTTTTATATCCGACTGTGTTAAAGGCGTATTGCTGACGGGGGACCCTAAAACTCCAATTAATGGGGTGGAAATCGATTCCCGGCGCATGGCAGCCGGCAAGCTTTTTTTTGCACTCCAGGGGGAAAATTTTGACGGGCACAGTTTTCTTGATGCAGCCTTTGAACGAGGTGCGGCGGCAGCTGTTATCTCCTCTGCTGACAAGCTGTCATATCCAGACCGCCAGGGATTGATTCTGGTTGATGATACTTTGCAAGCCCTACAAGATTTAGCTCGAGCCTACCGAAACAGTTTTGCCATCCCGGTAATTGCGGTAACCGGCAGTGTAGGTAAAACAACCAGCAAAGACATACTGGATTGCTGTCTTAAGCAATGTTTTAATACCCTTAAAACTAAAGGTAATTATAATAATGATATTGGATTACCTTTGACCATAATGGAGTTGCAGGATGAACATCAGTTGGCAATAGTGGAATTAGCCATGCGAGCACCAGGGGAGATTGCACGATTGGCTAACATAGCCCGGCCAAATTGTGCTTTGATTAGTAATGTAGCGGCAGTGCATTTGGAGACAATGGGCACTGTAGATGAAATTGCCAAAGCCAAATGTGAAGTGTTGGCTGAACTTGACTCTTCAGGATTTGCCATGCTAAATGGTGATAATGAAGAGCTTATAAAAGCCGCCCGGGCTTATTCTTGTAAAAAGTATAGTTTTGGCTATAATAAGCATTGCGATTTCCGTATTAATGAGGTGAGTACAGAAAGACAAGGTATTGTTATAGAGATTTCTTTCCAGGGAAAAAATGAAGTACTCTGGTTTCCGCTGCCAGCCAAAAGGTTGGCCGGGAATGTAGTATCGGCAGCTGCGGTTGCCTTTTTGCTTGGAGTAGGATTTAAGGAAATAAAAGCTGGTTTAGCTGAGTATGTACCCAGCGGCAATCGTTTGCGCATACTCCCGCTGGCAGGCGGCGGAATTATCATAAATGACAGCTATAATGCCAATCCGCTATCTATGGCTGCGGCTTTGGAAACTGGAAGCGAATTAAGGAAAAATGGACACTATGTAGCTGTTTTGGGTGATATGTTTGAATTAGGTGATTATGAAATTGCCGGGCACCGGGAAGTTGGCAGGGCGGCGGCAGCAAATGGGGTGGAAATGCTATTGGCTATTGGCAAAAGGGCCTGGTATATTGCCCGGGCTGCTGAGGATGCCGGCATGAGCAAGGAGCAAATACACTATTTTGCAACCAAGGAGCAAGGATCTGATTACCTGCGTAATAATATAAAGAACTGTGATACAGTTCTTTTTAAAGCTTCTCGAGGTATGGAATTGGAGAGTATGGTGGATGATTTGCTAAAGATTCTTAATCAATAACTCAACTTTCGTAGTTGACATTATGCGACATAACTAGCAGCTTGTCATTGCTATGAAACTATCGAACTCGTGCCATGGTAAAATTATGAATCAGAACCGCAAAAAGTATTCATTTATTGTGGTGCGCCCAGCGCGTGAGAATTGCGAGCGCAGCGCCTTCCTGTCATTGCTATGAAATAGTGTAATTGTCATTGCTATGAAACTAGTGTACTTGTCATTGCAAGCGCAGCGCCAACCTGTCATTGCGAGCGCAGCGCGGCAATCTTCCCGCGTAATTGATTACGTAAATGAAAAATGCTCTAACGCTTTTCGTTTATCGTGGCGGGTTATTACCCGTTATAATTGCGAGCGGTAGAGAAGAATCTAAAATGACTTGGCGATGGATGGATTGCTTCGCTGCACTCGCAATGACATATAAGATAGCTCGCGATGTTCGTCAATATGGAATTTTAAACAGTTTATTTTATTGCTTTTACGGGCTTTTCAGCCTGTTCTTTTGGTCAGAAAGTTGAGTCAATAAATTAACATTTTATGATGGGAGGGTGTACGGTGCAAGGATATATTTTAAATATAATCGCAGCTGCAGGTATATCCATAATAATTTCGATTGCTATGGGACCGTTCATGATACCATTTTTGAAGCAGCTCAAAGTTGGACAGAATATAAGAGAAGAGGGGCCGAGCAGTCATTATTCCAAAGCCGGTACACCTACTATGGGTGGCATAATTATAATCACGGCAGTAATGGTGGCAAGTTTTCTTATGGCCGGAGCCAGTGCGGAAGCCTTGAGTGCAGTATTGGTTATGCTGGCATTTGGTGCAGTTGGTTTTTGGGACGATTATATCAAAGTAGTTCTCAAACGGTCTCTGGGTTTAAGAGCACGGGAAAAACTGGGGCTGCAATTATTAATCGGTGTTTTATTTGGGTTATTATTGCTTTTTTACTTTGATAGAGGTACTGCGGTTATTGTTCCCTTTACTGGACAGTTGATTAATTTGGGGGTATTCTACATTCCTTTTCTGGTTATCGTAGTTATGAGTACCGCCAACGGGGTTAATCTCACGGATGGATTGGATGGCCTGGCAGCTGGAGTCACATTCTTTGTTGCTTTTATTTTTATTCTAGTTTCACTTATGACTTCACATTATAATTTGGCAATATTTTGCGGGGCTCTTGCTGGTGCATGTTTGGGCTTTTTGGTTTTCAACCGTCATCCCGCCCGGGTTTTTATGGGCGACACGGGTTCTATGGCTTTAGGTGGAGCAGTAGCAGCCGTTGCGGCTATAACGAGGTCAGAGCTGGCCCTGGTCATTATTGGCGGAGTCTATGTTATTGAAACCTTAAGTGTAATACTCCAGGTTATATCGTACCAAACTTTCGGCCGCAGGATATTCAGGATGGCTCCGCTCCACCATCATTTTGAATTGATAGGCTGGTCGGAGACCAGAGTGGTAAGAAATTTCTGGCTGGTATCAATGATTTTTGTACTGATAGGTATTCTCAGTTTTCAAGGGATAGGAAGATTATAACGAGGCGAAAAGATGTCCTTCGCTTCTTTAAGCGGGGGGGCTTATTAACAAAACAGGCGGCGGGTTTTAATTCCCTGCCTCGTTACAGCGGTGCGAAAGAAACTATTCCGCAGTTTCTTCTGATGCATAAAGAGCTAGGTTTATCTTTCAGAAAGTATTTTAACCAGATATTATACAAACCGTAGTTTTATAGCATAATCTTGAATTAGCTCAGCGACAGGAGTGTTAATTAATGGAGTTTCGCGGTAAAAGAATTTTGGTGGTCGGTTTGGCGAAAAGTGGCCTTTCGGCAATAAATGTCTTGTACAAAAGGGGTGCGGTGCTGAGTGCTTGTGATAGCAAAAGTACGGAGGAAATAGCTAAAAACACCTTGGAATTGAAGGACCTTGATATAAAGATATATGCCGGCTGTTATCCGGAGATAGGCCGCGGTGATTACGATTTGCTGGTGGTCAGTCCGGGAGTTCCTTTACAAGCTGCACCTGTAACTCAAGCTTTTAAGGCAGGAATACCAGTAATTGGAGAGGTTGAATTAGCTTATCTGCTTAAAGCAAAAGCTGTGGATTTATATGCTATTACAGGAACCAATGGCAAAACTACTACTACTTCTTTACTGCAGTTTATTATGGCTGCTGATGGGAGAAAATCATATTCGGGCGGGAATATTGGGGTACCTTTGACTGCTTTGCTTGATCAAATTGATGAAGGAGTCATAGCGGTGGAAATGTCGAGCTTCCAGCTGGATACCACTATCGAGTTTCGTCCCCATATTTGTGGTTTGCTAAACATTACACCAGATCATTTAGACAGGCATGGCAGCATGGATGCATATATCAGAGCCAAGGCGAAAATATTTGCCAGGCAGGATTCTACCGATTATGCAGTATTTAACTTTGAAGATGCTCATCTAAGAAAAATGCTTGCGTTGTGTCCGGCTCAAACAGTATTATTTTCAACTGAACAAATACTGAAAGAAGGAGCATTTGTAGAAGATGATATGATTACAGTGCTTTTAAAAGGAAAAAGGCAGCCCATCTGTCCGGTTGAGGAGTTATTATTGCGAGGGAAACATAATATGGAAAACATATTGTGTGCAACTCTAATGGCGTTCATTGCTGGAGTCCCGCCCGAGATAATTCGGCGGGCTCTGCTAAGTTTTAAAGGGGTCAGGCATCGTATGGAGGAAGTAGCTGTACATAATGGGATTACTTATATCAATGACTCTAAAGCAACCAACCCTGAATCAGTTATGCGGGCGCTGGAATCATTTAGTGAACCGATCATTCTCATTGCCGGAGGAAGGAATAAGGGTTCTCAATTTAATATGCTTGCCCAATCCATAAAAGAAAGGGTTAAAGAACTTATTCTGTTGGGTGAGGCCAAGCAAGAAATAAGGACTGCTGTCATTGAACTTGGTTTTAAGAATATACATGAGGTAGAGGATCTTCGGACTGCAGTATTGGAAGCTTGTAAACTTGCAGAGAAGGGTGATGTAGTAATGCTTTCACCAGCTTGCGCGAGTTGGGATATGTTCGCCAACTATGAACAGCGGGGAGACCTTTTCTGCTCAACAGTGCGGGCAATGATACAGGAATAAGGAATAATAAAAACAAAAATCAAGGGGGATTTAGTGTGAGGCTTAAAAAAGGCCCACCGGATTTCATATTATTTATAACAGTTGTGGCTTTGTTAGGGATGGGCTTGATTATGGTATTTAGCTCAAGTGCCTATACCACCTTTGTTCAATATGGGGATGACTATTATTATTTCAAAAAACAGCTAATGTGGGCAATTATGGGAATATGCGCTTTAATAGTGCTCATGAAGCTTAATTACCTTAAGATTAAAGATATGGCTATACCGTTAATTGTTGTAGCAGTAGTCTGTCTGATACTGGTAATACCTTTAGGCACTGAAGCTAAGGGGGCAGTTCGCTCGCTGGGGATAGGAGCTATCCGTTTTTCTCCTTCAGAACTGGCAAAACTGGCGATGGTTTTATTTCTTGCCAAAACTATGGAGATTAATATGGCAAACATAAAGTCTTTCAGTAAAGGCATATTGCCTTATATAGTGCTTCTGGCTTTGATTTGCGGGCTGATAATGCAGCAACCGGATCTGGGAACTTCTTTTGTGGTTGCCGCGACTATTTTCTTTATGTTGCTGATAGCTGGAGCCCGGTGGTCACATCTAGCGGCAATAGCGCTTTCGGGGATGGCGGCTGTGGCCGCTGCAATTGCGGTAGCACCCTATAGAATGGAAAGATTTGTGGCTTTTTTGGACCCATGGAAGTATGCACGCGATGAAGGTTTTCAGACTATCCAATCTCTTTATGCCCTCGGGTCAGGGGGCTTATTTGGCATGGGTCTGGGTATGAGCAGACAGAAATTCTTTTATCTTCCTGAGCAGCATACTGATTTTATTTTTGCCATTCTTGGTGAAGAACTTGGGTTCATAGGAGTGTTTGTTGTTCTGGCCTTGTTTTTACTTTTTGCCTGGCGCGGCTTTAGGATTGCCATTAAGGCTCCGGATACATTTGGCAGTCTTCTGGCCGCCGGAATTACCACCATGATTGTTTTTCAGGCTGCGATCAATATTGCAGTTGTGGCTGGTGCGCTACCGGTTACAGGTATAACTTTACCGTTCATTAGTTATGGGGGTACTTCTCTATTGTTTACCCTGGCCGCAGTCGGCCTGCTCTTGAACATATCCAGATATAGTAATTGAGATAAAAGTGAGGCGTGAGGAGTAAGAGGCAGAATCCTCTAACTTTTCACACCTCACCCATAAGGAGATACACGCATGAGAGTAATCATTAGCGGCGGCGGAACAGGCGGACATATTTACCCTGCGCTGGCTATTGCCCAGGGCTTAAAACAAAGACTGCCTGAGGTGGAGATCCTGTATGTAGGCAGTGATTCAGGTATGGAAAGTACGATTGTACCAAGAGAGGGACTGGATTATAAATCGGTTAATGTTAGTGGGATTGATCGTTCATCTATGTTAAAGGCATCACAATCCTTGGTAAAATTCCCGCGTAGTTTTTTTCAAGCCTGGGATATAATCAAAAGCTTTCAGCCCGATATTTTAGTTGGAACTGGAGGTTATGCATCATTTCCCGTGGTTCTAGCGGGTACTTTTTTTGCCTGTAAAACCATAATTCATGAACAGAATGCAGTTTTGGGTTTGGCAAACCGCAATCTGGTCAAAAGAGTTAATTACACTCTTTTGACTTTCGCAGAAGCTGCAAAGGATTTGAATGCCAAAAATGTTAAAATTACTGGACTGCCGGTACGGAAAGAGTTCCTGCTGGTTAATTCGCAGGAAGCCAGGGCCAAAATGGGCATAAGTCCAGAAATATTTACTTTACTGGTTTTTGGGGGAAGCCGCGGTGCCTTAAGCATTAATCGGGCGATGCTTAATGCGGCAGAAAGATTTCAAGATGATAATATACAGGTAATTTGGATCACCGGGGAAGCAAATTATGAAGAATGCAAAAGGGAAATAGAAAACAAACTTAAATCTGATAGAAAAATGAGACTTCAAATATTACCCTATTTGGATGACATGGAAAATGCGTTGGCAGTTGCCGATTTGGCAGTTTGCCGGGCAGGGGCCAGCACTCTATGTGAGCTGGCAATGATGGGATTGCCGGCTATTTTAATTCCTTATCCCTATGCTGCAGAAAATCATCAGGAGAAGAATGCGCGAGCTTTGGTGGAAAAAAATAGTGCAGATATAATAATTGATGAGTTCCTGGATGGGGATACTCTATATAAAAGGATTGAGTATCTACGGACAAATAAGTCCCGGCTAAAAGATATGAGTGAGAATATCCGGAAAGAAGCCCGTCCCAATGCTCTTAAGGATATAGTAGATATAATACTTTCCTGATATAATTGGCTAACTTTGTTAGAAACGAATAATACACAGGATTCTACAATGTAACCACTTTTATTAATTAGGCATACTATACAATGTAATCGCTTAGATAGGAGAAGGAGATGAGGAAATGGCCTCCACATCAGAACAATGGATTCATATGGTGGGAATAGCTGGAGCTGGAATGAGCGGTTTGGCCAGAGTGCTTTCTGAACAAGGATTGAAGATAACTGGCTCAGACCTCCAGGCAGACAGTGTTGCTGCAAAGTTTGAACAACTTGGAATAGCAATTTATCAGGGGCATTGCTCATCAAACCTTGGGGAAGGGGTTGATCTGCTAGTAATTTCCTCGGCCATACCGCAAGATAATGTTGAGGTAAAGGCGGCGAAGGAAAAGAATATCCCAGTGTTGAAAAGAGGACAGATGCTGGCTAAACTAGTTAACACTAAGAAGTGCATAGCAGTTGCAGGTGCACATGGTAAAACGACTACAACATCCATGATTTATACTACCCTGGCTGATTGCGGCATGGACCCCAGCTTTATTGTCGGAGGTGAACTGCAAGGCAGTAAGCTTAATGCCAAATCCGGCGCAGGTGATTTTTTTGTGGCTGAGGCAGATGAGAGTGATGCATCATTCTTGGAGATAAAGCCTTATATCGCTGTGGTGACTAACATCGAAGATGATCATTTGGATTACTATAAATCATTCGAAAATATAAAGAATGCATTTGAACAATTTCTTAAACAGGTTGATCCCCAAGGTTTTGCCGTGCTTTATGGAGGTGACGAATGCAACCTTCAGTTAAAGCAGAAGATTCCCGGTCGTATAATTCTATATGGCGAAAAACAATCTTATGATTATTCCTTGCGGGAATGGAAAGCTGACGGCATGGGTTCCATTTTTAAAGCGTATCGCCAGGGAGAATTCTTGGGGGATATAGAATTATCTGTTCCGGGAAAGCACAATGCATTTAATGCCTTGGCTGCAATTGCCGTTGCACTTGAAAGTGCCGCCAATATAAATGATATAAAACGTGCTTTGAAAAAATTTTCCGGTGCCCGGCGTCGTTTTCAGGTTATCGGCAGCAAAGCAGAGATTACTATTGTTGATGATTATGCTCATCACCCTACTGAAATCAAGGCAACAATTGCAGCTGCCCGGGCTTTCCATAAAGGGCGGGTGATTGTAGTTTTTCAGCCTCATCGCTACTCACGCACCAGTATTCTGGGTAAACAGCTGGGTGAGGCTTTTATTAACGCAGATAAAGTTATTTTTACTGATGTATATTCAGCAGGTGAGCAAATTATTCCTGGAGTGAGTGGTGAAACGGTTTATAAAGCTGCATGTGCTATCGGCTGTAAAGCCAGGTATATGCCATCTCTGCTGGAAATTGAAAACTATTTATTGGAGAAAAGTGAAAAAAATGATTTGATAATAACCATGGGCGCCGGCGATATATGGAAATTGGGTCAAAGTGTGTTAAATAATATCAATGAATCTGTCCTGCGGTAAAAATAATGGTGGAGGTGTTTGTTTGAACAGCCTGACGCTTAAGGGCGGAAGACCACTAAAAGGGCAGGTCAAAATAAGTGGTTCAAAAAATGCGACTCTTCCAATCATGGCAGCCAGCTTAATGTCATCAGGAGAGGTCATTTTGTCTGGGGTTCCTGAGTTGGAAGATATTAATGTGATGTCGGATGCTTTGAGAATTCTCGGAGCCAAAGTGAAAAGAGAAGCAGATATTTTAATTATAGATTCCGCAAATGTCAGCGCAGTTGAGATCCCGGAGCATATTTCCCGCAAGATGCGTGCATCAAATCTGGTAATGGGTGCTTTATTAGGCAGATTTAAGCATGCGCGGGTAGCTTATCCGGGGGGGTGTGCTATTGGCATCAGACCTATGGATCTTCATTTAAAGGGTTTTCGCAATTTAGGTTATGAACTTATTGAAGAATATGGGTTTATGGAAGGTAATGGTCATTCAACAATCGGCAAAGAAATACTGCTCGATTTTCCAAGTGTAGGAGCTACTGAAAATATAATAATGGCTGCTGCCTTGACCCCTGGAGTTACAATAATTAGAAATGCTGCCCGTGAACCGGAAATTGTTGATATGCAAAACTTTTTAAACCGTATGGGTGCCAAGATAAGAGGAGCAGGCTTGGATACAATATGTATAGAAGGAGTAGACCGGCTGGGCGGGGTTGAACATGGGGTTATACCAGATCGTATCGAAGCGGGAACATTCATGGTGGCAGCTGCTATCAGCCGTGGTGATATTTATATAGAGAATATCGTATTGGAACATATTCTACCTTTGATTGCTAAACTTAAAGAAATGGGATTGGAAATATTATTATGCAGTTCAGGGATTAGAGTAGTTGGTAATAATAATAATTACCGCCCTGCTGATATTAAAACTATGCCTTATCCAGGATTCCCTACTGATATGCAGGCGCAAATGATGGCATTATTATCTACAGTGCGAGGTACCAGTATAGTAGTAGAAACAATATTCGAAAATCGTTTTATGCATGTGCAGGAACTCAGGCGGATGGGCGCTGATATTAAAACCGAAGGCAAGATAGCTATTATCAAAGGCAAAAACAGCCTGGAGGGTACTAATGTTGAAGCTACCGATTTGCGGGCAGGGGCGGCTTTAATTTTAGCCGCACTATTTGCTGATGGTGAAACCAGGATTGCTAAAATAGAACACATCAACCGGGGATATGAAAAAATTCACCAGAAACTGTTGGGTTTAGGAGCCGATATAATCTCATAGAGAAAGCAAAGAAATATAACCGCAGCACAGGAAGAATATTGGAGCTAACGGAGGCATTAAAGCCATCGTTAGTTCTATCTACATAAAGATGCTAATGATTTTGTATGGATTATTTGTTATAATCTTCACAGTAATAATGGGGATTGGGGAAATGAAGTGGGTAATAGCCGGAGATTTAAAATATTTCAAATAGCCATCTTAATTCTCGTTTTCTTCATCTCAGCTTACCTATTTATGCACAGCGCCTTTTTTAAAGTAGACAAGATCAGCATTTCAGGAATGGAAAAATTAACCCGGAAAGAAGTTATACAGCTTGCGGCAATCACAACGGGGGTAAATATTTTCAAAATAGATGAGCAATTACTTTGCCGGTCTGTGGAAATGCACCCTCTGGTAAAAAAAACCAAGCTAATAAGGCATTTGCCGCGAACAATTGAAATTCAGGTTGAAGAAAGAAAGATCTGGGCATTGTTACCATTTAAGGATATGTTTTTGTGTATTGATAATGAAGGGGTTTGTATCGATAAAATAAATAGTTTTTCTTTTGCAAATTATCCTATAATTACTATGGATACTTTGCCGGAACGGGTTAATATTGGACAACCTGTTCAGACTGAGGGTATCAGTCAGATTATAAAAGTTTGGGAGGCTTTGTCTCCCGAAAATCGGCAAAAGATATCTGATTTTCATTATATTAACAGCAATAAAGAGATTGTAATTTATACAGATCAGGGAACCCAGGTGAAATTTGGTAATATAGAAAGACTTGTTGAAAAGGCGGAGTTTTTTAATCAGTTATTCAAAATGGAAGATGATTTGCGAAAAAAAGGTGTAGAAGAATTAGAATATATAGATTTAAGATTTAAAGGACAACCAGTAGTTAAAACTCGAGCATAGAAAAAGATTGAAGGTGGATATTTTGCGAAGTAAAGGGGCTCAGTTTGCAATAGCAGCTGTATGCCTTATATTGGGAATAATGCTGGCTGTACAATTTAAGACGACAGAGAGTTATCAAGCAGATTTAGTTCCGGCCCGAGTCGAAGATTTGACTCAACAGGTAAGCACAGTAAGTCAGGAACGCGATGCATTGATTGAAGAAGTCTTGTCTTTAAGAGAAAAATTAAAAAATACGCGCGAGAATGACCCGGCTATGGCTGATTTGGAAAAAGATATCCAAAAGGCTAACTTGAGTGCAGGATTTGTTCCGGTTCAAGGCCCTGGCGTAATTATTACCTTAACTGATAATGCGAGTGAATTGCAAAGTGGAGAAAACCCCAATATATCTATTGTTCATGATTCGGATCTCCTAATGCTTGTTAATGAACTTAAAGCGTCTGGTGCGGAAGCTATAGCGGTTAATGGAGAACGTATAACCGCTCGTTCGGAAATAAGGTGTGCAGGTACCCTTATATTGGTCAACTGGAATAAAATAGGACCACCTTTTATAATAAAGGCTATTGGGAATCCGGATACCTTGGAAAGCGGTATGTTGATTAAAGGTGGATATATGGGTTCACTCCAGGTGCTGGGAATTCAAGCGAATATTGAAAAGGCAGAGAAATTGGATATTCCAGCCTACAGTGGGAGTATGAATTTTTCTTATGCTATTCCAATGCAATACGAGGAAAAGGCGGAATAAATCTATGTGGATAATGATTCTTTTCTGTCTGCTAATTGGGCTTTTTATAGGTATGCAATTGCCCGTTTTTTTGACCATGGTATATGCCAAATATATGTCAATTGCTGTAATTGCTGCTTTAGATGCGGTATTTGGCGGAATTCGTGCATATATGGAAGATAGTTTTGATACTACCATTTTTATTAGTGGATTCATTGTTAATACATTTTTAGCTGCAGCCCTTGCTTACCTTGGAGACAGGCTGGGTGTTCAGCTGTATTTGGCGGCAGTTGTTGTTTTTGGAGTGCGTATATTCCAGAATTTGGGAATTATACGTCGATATCTCCTGAAAAAATACTAAACAAAAACAGTTAATTAAAAAGGAAAATAAGTAGCTGTGTGGTATTTAAATGTATAAGTCTTTCTAAGGGGTGCTTTGCAATTAATAAAAGGAACATTGTAGTAGCTTTGGATGTCGGGACCACCAGTGTCAAAGTCGCTATGGCAGAGATTGGCTTTAACCGCGATATAAACATTCTGGGGGTGACTCAGGCTGCTTCTGTGGGACTGCGTAAAGGTAATATAGTAGACATCGAAAGCACCGCCCGTTCTATTGAAAACTGTCTCAATGACCTGGAAAGATTAACAGGAATAGAAGTCAGCAGTGCTCTGGTAGGTTTTTCCGGGGGCAGTGTTTATGCAATAAATAATCATGCAGTGGTTGCGGTTGGCAATCCAAACTATGAAATAACTCAGGAAGATAAAGAAAGAGTACTTCAATCGGCTTGTAATGTTGCGCTGCCGCCTGACAAAACCATAGTACAGGCAATTGAAAGACAGTATATTGTCGATGGCTATGATGGAGTAAAAGACCCTGTAGGCATGGTGGGAAGCAGGTTGGAAGTTGAAGTTGCGCTGATTGTTGCAGCTACGGCTGCTATTCAAAATATGCAGAGAAGCACCCAGCGAATTAATCTGCATATTGATAAAGTTGTTTATAATCCTCTGCTTGTAGCAGAATCTGTACTTCTCCCCACCGAAAGAGAAATGGGAGTTGTAGTGGTTGATATTGGCGGAGGTACAACAGAGATAAGCTGTTTTGAAGCTGGTAGTCTTCTTTTCACATCGGTGTTGCCGGTGGGAGGAGAATACATAACTAAAGATTTAGCCATTGTTTTGCGGACTTCGGTTGAAGAAGCAGCCAGGATCAAAGAAAAAAACGGAGTTGCCAGTCCGGATATGGCCAGCAGCGATGTTGTTATAGATGTTAAGAACATTCAGGGCAGAGACAGCAAACAGGTTTCACAACAGGTGGTAGCCGATATTATTTCGGCACGGGTAGCCGAGATAATAGAGATGATATATACTGAACTCAAGAACTTTGCTTGTCTGCAAAGAATTCCAGGTGGAATTGTGCTTTGTGGTGGTGAAGCAGAACTAACAGGTATAGCACGTGTAATGGAAGATTACTTTGACATACCGGTACGATTAGGTATACCGGAAAACCTAAGA
Source organism: Syntrophomonadaceae bacterium (assembly GCA_028686565.1). Lineage (GTDB taxonomy): Bacteria > Bacillota > Syntrophomonadia > Syntrophomonadales > Syntrophomonadaceae > JAQUBU01. Next base: position 4,787 of record JAQUBU010000002.1, on the reverse strand, counting down.
GGAATACCGCTGGATTTTAACCGACCCCAGAACGCTACCATTCTTGGAGGTTTGATTTATGCAGCAAATCATTTAAACATAAGCAGTGTAAATAAACGAGGTTTTTCAGGTTTGTTTGATAAAATTGTTTACTGGTGGAGAGATTTATTCAGATAAGTTGGAGGAGGTTTGTAAATGCCATTGGATTTTGATGTGGAAGAACAGCAGTTTGCCAATATCAAAGTAATTGGTGTTGGGGGTGGGGGCAATAATGCGATCAACAGAATGATTGAGGCTGGTCTTAAGGGTGTTGAATTTATATCTGTAAACACCGATGCCCAGGCATTATATCTTTCCAAGGCGGAAAAAAAGATACAAGTGGGAGAAAAATTAACCAAGGGCCTGGGAGCAGGTGCAGATCCAGAGGTTGGAATGCGTGCAACTGAGGAGAATGCTGATGAAGTTAAAAAAGCTCTCCAGGGTTCAGATATGGTATTTGTAACCGCAGGCATGGGCGGAGGAACGGGTACCGGCGGCGCCCCGGTTATTGCCAGGATAGCAAAAGATCTGGGTGCGCTTACGGTAGGGGTAGTTACAAAACCGTTTACCTTTGAAGGCCGTAAAAGAAATATGCAGGCTGAACGTGGTACTCAGGCTTTGCGTGAAGCAGTTGACAGCTTAATTACCATTCCCAATGATCGTCTGCTTCAAGTTGTGGACAAACATACCGCTTTTAACGATGCCTTCAGAATAGCTGATGATATTCTCAGACAGGGAGTCCAGGGAATATCTGATTTAATAGCAGTGCCCGGGGTAATTAATTGTGATTTTGCCGATGTTCAAACGGTTATGCAGAATACTGGTTCCGCACTAATGGGAATAGGCAAAGCCAGCGGAGAGAAAAGGGCAGCAGAGGCAGCGCGTCTGGCAATATCAAGCCCTCTGCTGGAAACTTCGATTGAGGGTGCTAAAGGAGTTCTGTTTAATATTGCCGGAGGGAATGACCTTACTTTATTTGAAATTAATGAGGCAGCAGAGATCATTCACCAAGCAGCCGATGATGAAGCTAATATCATTTTTGGTGCAAATATTGACGAAAGTTTAGAGGATCAGGTTAGGGTTACCGTAATTGCTACTGGTTTTAATAATCCTAAAAGTCAGATGCCAGAAACTGCTAAAGTTAAGAGTATGGAAGCACCTCCTACATTTCTTGATAAAAATGACTTGGAAATACCTCCCTTCCTAAGGCGAAAATAAACCATATTACTAATCAGATCAAATTGAAAATTTTGAAGAGATTAATCGGGGATCGCAGTATTCCCGGTTTTTTGTTTCTTTTGGAATAATTAAAAATTATAATCATTATAAAATTCAACAAATAATATAAAATATTCTTGCTATAATTTGGAATACATTACTTGACTTCATAAGCATAAGAATTAATTAGCGTTAAATTGGCCCTTGGTGTTTATTTGAAATACGGGTGCTATAGTAATTTTTGAATTGGGTGATAATATGCTGGGGCCTGAAGTTTATGCCGATATAAGTTTTTTAGTTAACTTCTTCATGGATTTTCTAATACTGTGGGCATCTGCCAGCTTGGCCGGGATCAAAATAATATACAAGCGAATAGCTTTTGCATCATTTTTTGGAGGAATCTATGCAGTAGGCTCCCTTTTTCCTGGATTAGGAATATATTACAGTTTACCGCTCAAGATTCTCTTTTCCTTTTTAATGATTCTTCTTGCTATGAGGCTTGACAACTGGAATCAATTTAAAAAGGTATTAATTTATTTTTATGGAATCAATTTTCTGGTTGCTGGTGCCAGCATAGCCACTTCTTATGTTTTTAACAGCAATCCTTACGAAAATTCCTTTACCTTTGTATATTTGTTAGCTGGAATATCTTGTGCTCTGGCAATAGGGTTATTTGGCAAAAAGTATTTACTTAATAAATTTATACCCAATTTATTGAATTTCGATATTGAGCTTCGTTTTGATAATAACAGTTGTAAAGGGAATGCATTTTTGGATACCGGCAATAGTTTGCGTGATCCGCTTACTAACCGCCCGGTAATTGTTGCTGAATACCAGTATCTTAAGAATATTTTGCCCGAAGATTTTAAATCTGCGGTGGAAAACGTGCAAGATGAAAAGGATATGATTGATGCTCTGATCGATACTGACTGGGCAAAACGTCTGCGTATAATACCGTTTAGCTCAATAGGCAGAAAAAATGGCATGATGTTGGGGGTTAGAGCTGACCAGGTAATTATTAACAATGGAACACACGACATATTCTATCCCAATACAGTTGTGGGTATTTATAGGGAGAAATTAAGTTCCGAAGATAAATATCATTTTTTAATTCCATCGCAAATGCTACAAGAAGGGTAGGAGGATAGGAGTATGGGGATTTTAAGCATAATCAAACAATGGAAATTAATGCTTATCAGGTTTTATATAAGAAAAAAATTTCCTCAGTTTATTCACTATATTGGATCTACTGAAGTATTGCCTGCACCGTTAAGAGAGCAGGAAGAAATTGATCTTATATCAAAATTGAGCAGGGGAGACATGGCTGTAAAAGCTACTCTGATTGAGCATAATCTTCGCTTGGTGGTTTATATAGCTAAAAAGTTCGAAAATACGGGTATTAATATTGAAGACTTAGTTTCAATAGGAACTATTGGATTAATTAAAGCTGTAAACACTTTTGAACCGAAGAAAAATATTAAGCTGGCAACTTATGCTTCACGTTGTATTGAAAACGAGATACTAATGTATTTGCGGAGAAATTTAAAAAATCGATCGGAGGTATCATTGGATGAACCTTTAAACGTGGATTGGGATGGAAATGAACTGTTGTTATCTGATGTGCTGGGAACAGAAAACGATATGATATATAAGAAAATTGAGGGAGAAGTTGAAAAAAGTCTTCTTTGGAGGGCTATGCACAAGTTAAACAGCAGGGAGAAAACCATCATTCAACTGCGTTTTGGACTAAATGATGGTGATGAAAAAACTCAAAAGGAAGTTGCTGATATACTGGGAATCTCTCAATCGTATATATCCAGGTTGGAGAAGCGCATATTAAAAAGGCTGCAAAGAGAAATAAGAAAGATCGAATAATATATGTCTGCGCTTCTATAATTTCAGCCGGGTGCTTATTAACAAAACAAAGCGGTTTCTAATTCCCCAGTTCATTGCAGCGGTGCGAAAGAGAATGCACATTTTTTTCTTCCAATGCATAAAATAGCAATATTATGATAAATCATATAACAGAGTTTTTAAAAAGCCTAGGTACAGGCTTTTTTTATTTGGAATAATAATTGGTCAAGTAGTAAATAATTAAAAATAACGGAAACGGCCAGAGAAAGGGGTGCCTTTAATTAATAAGGTTGAGATATGCGGCGTTAATACCTCTAAACTCCCCGTATTAAAAAATGATGAAATGAAAAAGCTATTTACTGAAATGCAGTCCGGCAATACTGGGGCCAGAGAAAAATTAATTCAAGGAAACTTACGTTTGGTTTTGAGTGTAATCCAGAGATTCAACAACCGGGGGGAATTTGTTGATGATCTTTTTCAGGTAGGTTGTATTGGTTTAATTAAATCAATAGATAACTTTGATTTAAGTCAGAATGTCCGTTTCTCGACTTATGCAGTCCCTATGATAATAGGTGAAATCAGGCGTTATTTACGCGATAATAATGCGTTGCGGGTATCGAGGTCACTTAGGGATATAGCCTACAAGGCACTGCAGGTTAGAGAAAAATTGATATCAGATAATTCAGCAGAACCAACAGTAAGCCAAATAGCAGAATTACTTGAGGTGAATCGTGAAGAAGTAGTTTTTGCGCTTGATGCCATTCAAGAACCGGTGTCCCTTTTTGAACCGATATATAATGACGGGGGGGACCCAATTCTGGTGATGGATCAAATTAGTGACGACAAAAATAATGATGATTTATGGCTGGAAGAAATATCGGTTAAGGAAGCTATGAAGAAACTGAATGAAAGGGAAAAGCACATTGTCTCCTTACGCTTCTTTGCGGGAAAAACCCAAATGGAAGTTGCGGATGAAATAGGTATATCCCAAGCCCAGGTTTCCCGATTGGAGAAGGCTGCCTTAAAACAATTGCGAAAACATGTTTAGAAAATTAAGGAGTGAATTTTTTGCCATCACACTTATTTTACGATACATGAATTTGGAGGAGGCCGTAGACATGAAACCTAATATTTTAGTTGTTTTTTTAGTTGCGCTTATTCTGACCTTGCTCATTCCATTTCTTGGTCAATACTGTAATAGTGAGCAGGCTTTTACTCCCCATAATTTAATAAGAATTGACCTGGTATCCAGATAAAATCATATCTTTGTGCTAAAATCATTAATAGGTAATAAATGATAGCTATGGCACAAAGGGGTATCAATATGTTTGCAAATCCAAGTGCAAAACTCATCTGGGATAGTAAGAATAGTGATATTGAGGATTGCTTTTATTCTATCCCGAAAGTTGAAAGAATATATCCGCATCCACTATATCAGAACAACCCCTTGTTTAGTGAACAGCTGGATATTGGTGTTTCAAGATCTGCTGCCACTCAAAACATGTTTTTACAGGGTGATAATCTGGCAGTATTAGCCTGGCTGCTGCAGCATGGGTATAAGGAAAAAGTCGATCTAATTTACATTGATCCACCATATTTAAGCAATCATGATTATACATCCAGAATCATCTTCGGTTATGGCGAAAACAAACAATCGTTAGAGCGATCTGCCTTTCAAGATATCTGGAAAAATGGAA
>JAQUBU010000126.1 GCA_028686565.1 Syntrophomonadaceae bacterium | reverse complement strand
AAGCATTACTCGTAAAGTCCTATATATAGGCATTTTTGGTGTCGGAGATCATACTTGAATAGTTTGCACTAAATCTGGCCCACTTCTTATCATATATAATTAAGTAAATCGTTCTGCGTGTTAGTACTAATTCTGGTACATACCTAATCCTAAAAGTCTATTGTGAAGTTCTTGTTTCGGAATTCTCTAAAGGCCTTTATTGATTTCTCTCGATCTTGATTTATAACTCTTATCCACTAACCCTTAAACTTAATTTTCCGGCCGATTATAATAACCAAACATATCGAGGTAATAATAATTAAAGCATTGAAGATTTTGGGTCCATAGTTGGGCGAGTCAGCAGCTTTATTCACTTCCCGCGCATTTTCTGGGCCTAATGCTGCTTCGGCAATATTGGTTTTTTCTATCTTGGCTTTATAATTTTCTATATCATATATAGGTCTCTCAGCTTTAACATTGTCATAGACCAGGCGGTAGCTTTCCCCTGGTTCAACGGCAAATACCAGCTTATCCACAAAATATACTGCCTCAACCTCAGAAATATTTATAGGTTTATCATCCTGATCTGATATCACCAAATTATACTCTTGGCAGGATTGCAGGCTTGATAGCTCAACTCTGGTATCTTCTGCCACATCGTTATTTATATTGGTGGCATACAGGGTACCGCTGCTCACATCCCGCCAAACATTATCGACCAACCCCTGCAGCTTATAGTACCGATAAAAATTGCCGCTGGTCTTAAGCTTAATCGTTTCAATATTGAGCAGATACGGATTCTTAATCAAAATTTTGGTAGTGCGGTTTTCCGAATTGCTGCTAAACTGCAGCGGTATCGTCCGGGCAAATTGCTGATACCTCTCCACTTTTTCCGAGTATTGAGCAGTTAAACCCAACAAGATTGATTTATCGCCATTATTTAGAAGGACAATTCGGTAATATGGGTACTTTAACGACTGGGCAAAATCGATCGTGTTTCTCTCATTATTATCAACCTTGTAAACTTTGTAAGATCCGACAATGCTCCAATTAAGGTTATCATGGCTGCCATACACTTCAGTATTAAACAGGTAACTCTGACTGTTGATGCGCAGTGCGATTTTATTGAGCAGAACATCCTGTTTGGTTGGTGATACTATTTTAAAATCGTGATAGGTATTGCTCTCATTGATAAAACTCTGCACGAATGTCGACTGATAATCCTGGGATACTACCTCGCTATTACTGCTGCCTTTCACCAGGTAGTAGGGCACAAACTGATTTTGGCTGTTCATTACCCGCACATCCGACAGATTGGCCGCAGCATGCCCATAGACCTCCATATCCAGAAATACGAAGGCGTAATTACTGCTGCCCTGTACCTGCTGAATATCCTTCTGGTAAAGCCACTCCTGCGGGGGTTGTAGATTGCCTTCGGCCACCGTCGTCAACCCGTTAAAAAACAGTATTATGAAAACTAACATGCCAACTATTGCTTTCCTCACTACATACTTTCCTCCTCAGTCGAGGATTCTTGCGTCAGAGTAATGCTTGGATTATCTTTTTCCATCTTCTGATACAGGTAGGAAATCGCCAGTAAAACAAATCCAAACGCAAAATAAGAAACAATTCGGCCCACTGTAGTCAGGTGGTTCAGATCGAGCAAGAATAATTTGGCACTGGCCAATATTGACAGAATCAATCCCAACCTTCTGATATATACATAGCGCTGCTTCAGACCGTAATAAATAAATACAAACGCCAAAACAACATTAACAAAACTGATCGCAAACCTGATGTTAGCCATCCAATTGAACTGAACTACCATAATCATAGTCAAGGCCACGACTAGATATATGGCCTGACTGAGGGGGTAGAATTCTAAATTATATTTGATATCTGAGATATATTCGAGGATTGCCCACCGAATATTTGCAAAAGCAATCCCATGGTAAGCCAGCAATACCACCAAGGCCACCCAGTTACTCCACTCTTCATGATTATTCAGGAGCGGGTAATTCAGCGTGTAATAGATACACAAAATATCAAAAATGGCCAGCATAGCAATTGATGCAAATCTAACTACATTATCCTTAAGGATCTTAATCTTAGGCAGACCCACGGCAATAACTAAAATTACGGCCGCCTTCAATATATCTCCATAATACCTGGTCAGCAACTTGGACAGTTCAAGCTTTTGAACTACAAATTCGTTATATAAATATGCTGTCTCATGCTGTAAGAACATGAAAGTATGCCCGATAACCAGGTATTTGATAATCTGCATTACCTTATCCAAGTTATAATACTTATGGACAACACTATTGCTGGGATACCGAAGGTAGGTTAATATCGCAGTTATCATACCGGCGGTAATCAGTGCATACTGGATGTGATACATGGGGTCATGAATAGTAAAGCCTACGTTAATCAAATAACTAAGATAACTTAATAATCCAATTGCCCAGCCCATTCCTTCAATAAGACCTATTCGATTCCTAATACCCCAAACTATCATCAATACCGCTTCAATAGTCCAGCCCATGCTGACCCACTTCATTTCAAACTGGAACGGAATCATTAAGATAGCGAATGTTATCGAGGTTAAATAGAAAAAGTTTTTAACAATCTTCTCCTGACCCATGATCTTTTCAATGGCTCTTCCCAGAGCAAAGTAAAAGAGCGCAAAGAACAGGGCCAACAACCCCAAATAATCATTCCATCCGGCCCGTCCAAAGATATAACAGGCCTCGACACAACTCAAAGTAGTATTAAGGCCCAATAGAATTATATCGTTGGCATTGAGGCTAACTTTTTGGCGTAGGGAATAAGCAATAACCACCAAAAGAAACAGGACAAAAACAACCGCATTAAATATCAGACTGGGGATATTATCTTTACAGATGCTAATCAAGTAGATAAATACGGGAAAGTTAAGAATGAAAGCTACATAGTTAACCAATTGCCACTTTTTATATGAGGATATAATCAAAATCATTGCGTTTAACAGTAAAACATAAGCCATAGTCACATATATGGCCGAGCCATTCAAACCTATCGCAAATACATAGGAGTAAAATGGCAGATACCCGCCAATCAAAGAGAATATGCAGATAGTCTTGGAATCATAGCGCAGCGACAATGCAATCGCAACTGCAGTAACCAGTAGTGACAGTACTATCGCCGTATTCATGCTCAGTATGTGATGGTAGAAAAAGGCACTGAATGTGGCAAAATATAAGATAGATACTCCCCCGGCACTAATCCCCATGGCAAAGGTATTTTTTTGTTTTCTCATAAATATTTCTCCTGCGACCAGGAAAATAACCCCGAGGACAAAACTGAATATCCCCTTCATATGTGGGCTAAACCAGGCATAACCGAACTTCACCCCGGTGGCTACCCCAAATAAGATCAGCAGAATTCCCAGCTTATTAAGCCAACTAAGACCCAAATTAATTTCTAAATTATTATGCTTGATCCGTTTCTGGATGGTTTCTTCGTCAACATCCTCCGTCTGCAATTGCCTGAATCTTGATTCAATTTCAGCCCGGCTGATATTTTTCTCGGCTTCAACCTCTTTTTGGCGCTCGGCGATTTTTGCCTGGATCATGGATCTGACCTGGTTTAGCTCATTAATCAGCTCTTTTTGATCCGCGGCTAATTTATTATTCACATCCTTTTCACTCTGCTGGATCATAGAGATCAAGCCCGATTCCACATTCCTAAGCCGGTTTCCCGTGTTCTTCTGCCGGTCTTGAAAATATGTTTCCATCTTGGCTTTGGATATTTTAAGGATATTAAGCTTCTCACTGATAATCTGATCATTCAGAGCCAGACGCAGCTTAATATTTTCATCCTGGATCTGGGTCAGGGTTTTATTTAATTTGCGATTATCACTGCTGGCAAGTGCCAGTTGCTGTGCAAGTTCTTTATTTTCGTTTAATATCTTGTCCTCATCCAGCAACCCAATCAATGTTTCAAGATCATTGATGGTGTCATTCTGTTTCTTTAATAACCTCTCCACAAACACCCTATTTTTCACGCTAATCCCCCTTATAAAAATCCAAAGTCCTTGTAATCTTATCTAGCCAAAAAGTCATAATTGTAAATTATTTTGACATTCGACCAATCTCTTCCTGTGTTTAATCCTAACATATAAAACCTATTTTGCGACACTTTTATTGTTTTTTTGCCTATTATTGTCTCCCCAAATCCCTTTATTACCGTGTTTACCCGACTATTATTTTTCTGTCAAGTGGTTATACTCCTTGATTAAATAATAATTGAGCCTCTGTTTCCATCTACGATGTTTTTAGAGTGTGGTTAATCTTCATCTCTATAAGACAAACAAAAAAGCCTTTGCGCAAATCGCAAAAGCTTTGATTTTAATTGACTAACCTACTATTAAATGATACAAATGCACACCCCCGGTCAATCTTTCAACGATTCCAATGAGGGGGGTGTGCAGAATACATACCCACATTTCAATAATTTATTCAATCCCATACTGCCCAGGTTTCTCCCTGCCTTCAAGTCCCTTGGATACGTAAAGATTTCCGGATGTATCCAAATGACCTGATATCATTTAGGTATTTTTGATATCTCTTACTGGCGTACTGGCAGCCTCTATCACTATGAAACAATACACCTTTAGGAAAGTTTCTGCGAACCAGGGCATGAGCTATAGCTCGGGTAATCAGCTCGGTGTCTGCGTTCCTGGCCATCGAACAGCCCACGACCTCTTTGTTAAATCAAGTTCTACCTTTTATTTACTTAAATGGAACACATTCTTCCTATTGGCCATATTATAATGTAAAGCTACCAAGTCAGCTATAGGAAGAGAGGTGTTTACTAAATGGCAGATGCAGTCGCTGCAGGTCAAATTGAAGGTGCTAATGAAGCTACCTTCCGTGCTGATGTAACTTGTGTCGTGGGAGAACCTTCAGGTTTTATAAGAGGCAGAATGGAAGCCACGGTCAATGGCAGAGTATATAATTATTCCTTTCACTCAAGGAGTGCTACCAGAGTTATAGCTAGAAGGTCTGGAATTGCAAGGTATATATATGCAATTTTTCGGAGGGCAACTGTTCACAATCTTACTTTAGGCTTCACTACCTATGGAGCAACAATTATTCTTACTGCCCAAAGGAATTCTACTGGATACAGGAGTGCAATACTATCTATTTATCGCCCAGGTAGAGTCACCCTTAGAGCGTCTGGACATCTCGATGATGGCAGGACATCCGTTTATAGGCAGGTAAACTGCACTTAACCGGAGGAAGAGAAAAAGGAGGAACCGTTGGGTTTCTCCTTTTTTGCTTCTAGATGTTTCTACCCACCTAAAATGCTAGTGATTAGCTCAAATTAATTGACCGGAAGGGGTCATATTAGAAGCTTTATTAAGGGCATGGCTGAATATTATAGCAAAAACCTAGCGAGGGAGGTTATGAAAGGCATGAAGGAAAATGCTTATAAGGCTCAGTATAACGGCGGCTGGTTACCGCTAGGTTATGATGTTGACCAGGACAAGCACTATATAATCAACGAGCAGGAAGCATTTGCCGTGAAGCTCATTTATGATTTGTGCCTAAAACATGTCTCATATGCTGATATAGCAGAAGAATTGAACAATCATGGCTATAAGACTAGACGAGGAATAGCATTTGTCAAGACCTCAATATACGAGATCTTGCGGAATGAAAAATATTGCGGGACTTACGTATATAACGAAACCCCAAAAAAGATAGCCGGTAAAAGGAATAATCGAATTAAAAATCAAGCGGAAGATATTATCCGTATAGAAGATGCTATACCTGCCATAATAAGCCGCTCGGATTGGGAAGCTGTACAACTATTGCTTGATGGCAGGAAGTGCAGTCCACGCACCTCTACTAGCATGACATACATATTGGCCGGATTGCTCAGGTGCGGGGAATGCGGTTCAGCCATGATCGGTCAATCTACTTTCAAGAATAGAAACGGCGAAAAACATTACACCTACTATTACCAGTGCAACAAGTCTAGAAGAACAAGAGAATGCAGTTATAAGAAGCTCTATAATAAAGAGCACATCGAGGGAAAAATTTTAGATTTCATTGAGCAAACTAAGAATATGCCCAACCTTATAAATGAACTGTGGAAGGAAGTTCAGAAGGCCATCCGAAATAAAGACCATGAAACCATCAGCCTTGAAAAACAGTTAAAAGAAGTTGAAAAGATTATAAAGAATTATATGCAGGCCATTGAAAAAGGGGCTGCCATGGATCTGATAATTGAAAAGCTTAATGAAGCTGGTAGGCAAAAGAAATATTTAGTTACCCGGCTGGCAGAAAAGAAAAGTCCGCTTGAAGCTATAACTAAACAGGACATCATAAATCAGGTATCATTTTTTCAATCGGTAATTGTCAACAGAGATGACCTAGAAGAGTGTAAAAAAATAGTAGCCGACTGTATTAAATCGGCCACTGTTCTTAATAATAACCTTGATATAATCTATCAACATCACCTAGTTGGTGCGGCTATCGTTGGTGTCGGAGAGGGGACTTGAACCCCTACGCCTCTCAGCATACGCCCCTCAAACGTACGTGTCTGCCGGTTCCACCACTCCGACCCATTATGTCTGCAGATAAAGAAGAACATCACTGGGAAGCTCCCTTTTCCCGACCATGCACATTATACAACAGGAAGGTACCTCTGTCAATTGCCCGCTTCTTCCCAAAAGTCGATGCGGTGAC
>JAQUBU010000125.1 GCA_028686565.1 Syntrophomonadaceae bacterium | reverse complement strand
GTGAGGATATGATGGGCATCGGGTAGCTCCGGAAAATTAAAAATACGTTTTCGGCCAAAAACATACCGATCCAGACCAATAATAAAAATACGCTCCCGGTGCTGAGGAACAAAGTGCTGTCCATCAATCTCTTTATAATAAACTTCATAGTCAAGCTGATCGAGAGTTTCCAGAATGACAGAAAAAGTCCGGCCACCATCGTGCCTTGCGAGGTTTTTTACATTTTCCAGCAAAAATGCCGTTGGCCTTTTTTCAGCAACTATTTTAGCAACATTAAAAAACAGGGTTCCCTGTGCCTTATCCAAAAATCCATGTTCCCTGCCCAGACTATTCTTCTTTGAGACTCCAGCAATTGAAAATGGCTGACAGGGAAATCCAGCTACCAGAATGTCATGTTCAGGTATTTCATCGGCATTAATCTTAGTTATGTCCCCCTGTGGTCGTTCTCCGAAATTTGCCATATATGTTTCCTGGCAATATTTATCCCATTCGGAACTAAAAACACACCTGCCGCCAGAAGACTCAAACGCTATGCGCATACCGCCAATTCCAGCAAAAAGATCAATAAACTTAAATGCTGCATAATCATTATTTGATTCATTTAGAAGGCCAACATCATTTGCTATTAATGAACTAACATAATCCTGCGTACTTAAGCCCTTCTGTACTGATTTTATTTTCATATTTTTGTACAGATTTGCGTCAAGTTTAATATGTATTTGTTTTTTTTCATATTTCAAGCGCTCACTTCCCCTAGGAATTCTTATATACCCAGGGTATATTATTTGTCCCATTTTTGTCAACATTAATTATAAATTATAATAAGAGACCTTTATTGCCTCTTATTATAATCTTTACCCTTTACTTCTCTTTCTGCAGTCAGTTTGATGAAATCATCAAGGGTAAGCAACCATTGTCGTTGCAATGGATTGTAGGATTTATGTATTTCTTCTGGAACTACCAGCCTCAATTGATTATTGTGCATCTCATCAGTCTGGTTACTGGTAATCCCAGGTTCTATAGTAATCAGATATTTCGTTTTTACTCGGCCCGCTTCTGATAAAATTTGCCTCCATCTATCTTTGCATGAATACTTCGCACCCAGTACAGTCACCAGCTCCTCGACCAGTTCATCATCAGATAGCCGGTGATATAAATCAATGTCAGGAAAAACAAAATCGGGTTTGGCCCTATTCTCCGTTACTTTTTGAGCGGAGAAAGATAAATTATAATCCACAAATATCTGTTCAAGGTGGTTTTGCAAACTTAGCCCGGCCCTTGACTTTCGTCGGTTAATAACACTGATAGCCAGCTGAACAAAATCATCAACACTATTGAAACCATGTTTTACTATGGTTTCCAGTTGATATTGTTCAAACATGCGAAATAATGCTTCTTCACGTTCTAACCATTTTACAAGAGCATGATCTGGATTATATTTAGTATTTACAGGTAAAGTGGAACGACTGAATTCCGAGAATACTTTTGTCGACGGGAAACCTGCTCCAAATTTTTCGATGATCTTATCAAGGATAGATTCATCAACTTTCTCAACTATATCTATACCAATTTGCTCTAATATAATTCTTTCTACAAATCCTGTTTCAATATTTGATGTTTCCATATTAATTGTGTATCCCGGAGTATCCTCGGCGGGTTTTTTGAACAAATAAATAAACTGTTTTTCTATCGTAGTTCCTGCCTCTGCTATCACTACAATTATGGACTTATCAGGCCGTAGTCCGAGGATAAGAAGATCTCCTGCCGCAGCCTTTTCCATAACAGTGTTGTTAGTATAATAAATACGATATTCACTGCTTCTTCTGGGATTTTGCTCACGTGTATCATACCATGTTAGTGAACCATTACCGGTTAAGCAGTTGTCTTCATCATCCGTTAAATATATAAAACGGGTGGGAAATACCTGCTTTATTTCCCCGAACAGTTCCTTAAATGCGGATGCGCCGTGTAATTCATGCTGATTAGATTTGTAAGAATTAACTTCAACTTCACTCAGGTATTTCGTCGCAATGCCTGAAAAGTACCGTGATAGATTTTCTGCTGACATTTTATAACCTCCTGAGAAACTATATTTACTATACCTCTAAAGTAATCCAGATGACTAATTGGGTCTCAATGAACTGGTAGTTTTTGTTTAATAAATTTGCTTTTGAACCTGTAAAAATGAAAACATATACCTGACCGCCACCGTCCGATAATGGCTGCACTAACGCTCCGCTCTCGGTACCAGTTCCCCGTTGACAGTCATGTGCGGTCCAATTATAACTATCCCTTTTATGTTTGCTTTACCCCTGCCTTCGGCAGGGGGCTGCTGCGGCAGCTGGGAAATCTATACCAACCCGGGGAAATCTCCTCCGAACTGCTGCGCGCTCTCCGGAACTTCCCCCTATCCCACTTCAGGTCCAGTGTTTCATGCTACCCGACCGGCGCACTCCTGCGGCGCTGCGCGATAATAAGCGCAGATGAGCACGGCCCTCTACCCTGCACCTTCCGTTCGCTGGTCGGGACACCCTTGCCCACCGGGATTATACTGGCCTGGCTACTACGCAGCTCAGCCCCTTCAGGCAGCGTATCCTCGATGAATTTTTATTATTGCGTCTCGCGATGCGATTATAGTCCTCGCCGGACCGGCATTATAGTCTTACCAGACAGGCTATAATAGTCCTGCCGGACAATTAAGCAAACAGAAATGGCAGCCACCTACAGATCATACCGGCTCATTTATAAGTGTTTAAGGTTTTCCGCTGGCGGGCTCTGCCTCACCTTGATCACTTATAACCAGCGGCGCAAGCAAGCTGCCCCGCCCTTCCCTAAATAACCATTTCCGTTCGGCTATTCATTTATCCTTTTAGAAGAAATTCTATTTTGAAAACAAAATTCCTGCAATTGGAAGGGGATGATGTGGATCTGACCTGTAGGAAAACCGTCTCTTCTTGGCTGATAAATATCAGGAAAATAATCTTATCTTCTGTCAGAAAAACGTCAAAGCTATAGATAATTCCAATCTCACCCGTCGTTTTCGCAGCCTGGCTGATGCCAACGGTTACGAAGATTTACGCTTTCACGACCTGCGCCATACCCATGCCAGTTTGATGCTGATCGCCGGGGAACAACTCCATGTTGTCCAGCAACGCCTCGGACACGAAAAACCATCTACCACTGCTGATATTTATGGTCATGCCATTCCTGGACAGTAACGTGCCGCAGCAGATCGCTTCGATAATTTATTTGGGCACCAAATCCACTCAAAGGCACTCCACCCAGAAAAATGAAAACCACGCGTGACGCGTGGTTTCGGATTTTCTCATGGAGCCGATGGGCGGATTTGAACCGCCGACCTGCTGATTACGAATCAGCTGCTCTGCCACTGAGCCACATCGGCTTGCTGTATGCCAAATAGATAATAGCAAGATATTCTTAGTCAGTCAAGTGGCTAGGAACTTGCTATTCACTGCATTGGGTTTGCCGGTTCCGGCTTGAGCTTGGTAACTATTATTTTTCTTCAACCAGATAATAGTAATTGGGATTGTTGGCTACTATTGCCTGACAGGAAGGGCATATCGCTTTATTATAGGCTTTTCGGTTGACTATCTGAATCATTTTCTTCATTGCGGCTTCGGGAAATTCCTTAAGGCATATACTGCACTTTTCCATTAGGTTTAAACCTCCAATAAATCGTTGATAATAACAAAAAACCGATTGAAGAATACTGAATATAAAACCTTCAGATCAGCCATATAGGATTAATGTTAATTGTTTATCAGTCCACTTTTGCCTGGTTATTTACATAAGAACGCATAAAATCAAGTTCAGTTTCAACCAGTTGTTTAATTTTAGCTACGGCTATGTTTATGACTTCTTCCTTTTCGTCCTCAAGCTGTTCTTTTACCAATTTTTCGAAAGGAATAATGCTCATCCGGGCATATGCGTCCTCCAGTTCCAGCTTGCAAAAAAAGGAGTTGAACATGTTCAACAAGCTATGGAAAAACTCCGCTACCCAATTTTCAATTTGGTCCTCGTCAGGAACTCCATTAACAGAGTCAAATTTACTTATATTAATCATTTTTTACCCTCCTTAAAAAAAGCCGTGCTTCTTCCATTGCCTTGGCAACAGTTTCCGGAGCGGGGCCACCCGCCAGCTTACGCCGGTTTACACATTCGGGGACATCCAAAAAGGCATAAACATCTTCTTTTACCAAAGGTGAAAACTCCTTATATTTTTCCAGTGCCAATTCATCAAGAGTTAATTTATTCTCTATGCAGTAAAGCACAGCCCGCCCCACTACTTCATGGGCATCCCGGAAAGCCAGGCCCTTGCTGACTAAATAATCGGCCAGGTCAGTGGCATTGGTAAAACCACCCCGGGCGGCCTTTGACATATTTTCTTTCCGAAATTTAGCAGTACTCAACATAGGATCAAATACCACCAAGCATTTTTTCACAGTATCCAGCGCATCAAACAATGCTTCCTTGTCTTCCTGCATATCCTTGTTATAGGCCAGGGGCAGGGACTTCATCAGGGTCAGCAATGTCATTAAATCACCATATACTCGCCCGGTTTTACCCCGCACCAGTTCGGCCAGATCAGGATTTTTCTTTTGCGGCATGATACTTGAACCAGTGGAAAAGGCATCATCCATTTCGACAAAGGAGAATTCTTCGGTGGACCACAAAATAAGTTCCTCTGAAAAGCGGGACAGATGCATCATCAATATGCTGGCAAAACTGCAGAATTCTATGGCAAAATCCCGGTCACTGACGGCATCCAGGCTGTTCCTGGTAATATGGGCAAAACCCAGTTGCTCTTTTACAAAATCCCGGTCCAGGTTGAAGCCGGTTCCAGCCAGCGCACCAGAACCCAGAGGCATATAGTTGAGCCTTTTGCGGCAGTCATCCAGTCTCTCCAGATCGCGGCTCAGCATTTCGAAATAGGCTAACAAGTGATGGGCCAAATTTATCGGCTGGGCTTTTTGCAGATGAGTATAACCGGGCATGATCGTTTCCACATGATCGCCCGCAAGACTGAGCAGGGTATCCTGCAGCTTGATCAGCAATATGCGTAATTCATCTATTTCATCCCGCAGGTACAGGCGTATGTCAAGTGCTACCTGGTCATTACGGCTGCGGGCGGTATGAAGTTTCTTGCCCACTTCACCGATTTTTTGAGTAAGGAAAGTTTCAATGTTCATATGAACATCTTCGGCTTCCACGGTAAACTCCAATTGGCCGGTTTCCAGTTCCGTCTCTATTTCCCGGAGACCTTTGATAATCAAATCTTTTTCGTCATCGCTAATAATTCCCTGCTTGGCGAGCATGGCTGCATGGGCTTTACTGCCTGCTATGTCCTGACGGTACATCCGGCTGTCGAAAGCAATAGAGGCGTTAAAATCCTCTGTTAAATGATCACTTTTCCTGGTAAATCTTCCGCTCCAAAGTTTCATTATTACACCTCAAAATATTTTAAGCTGATGCTGTTATTTTAAGTCAAAGCATATAAAACACACTTAATTATAACCCTCTTAAAGCAAGAATGTAAGAGTGCTTTGAATAAGTACGTATTACTGGTATTTCGCTATTGGTTTAATCAAATCCGCAAAGTTTTCGGCGGGTGTACTAGTAAGGAAAGTACGACTTATCCATTTCAAAGTTCCCGTTAAAGCCGCCTCCCATTGTAGTGTACTAGTACTGCTAGACATTTATCACTCTTACATTTTTCACAAAGCTCAAACATTGATCAGCTATTTCCTGCATTTCTTCTTTGTTGTATGGTGCCACTTTTTCATAAGCAGCCGATAAAGTACAGGTTGGATTAAACTGCTGCAGGGAATACAGCTCAGCCCCCTCAATATGACGGGCTATTTCCACAATGTCTTCAAGATTGTGCAGCACCGGTACAACGGTTGTACGAAACTCCACCTTTATATTGGCTTCCTTCAGGAGATAAACCGAATTTCTTATTGCTAAGAATTCCTGGTGGCTCAGTTTGCCAACTGCGGGAAGATATTGCTTGTAGGTCAAAGGGGCTTTTATATCCATGGCAACGTAATCTAATAAACCTTCCTCCAGTAATGTTTCCAGCATTAACGGATTGCTGCCGTTGGTGTCTAATTTGATAAGATAAGCTAGTTCCTTGATGCGGCGCAGATCATCAATTAGTTCGTGATGCAGGGTGGGTTCTCCCCCGCTGACAACCACGGCATCCAGAAATCCTTTTCTTTCCTGCAATAGACTTAGTAAATCCTCGATATCTATGGCATCATAATCCTGGCTTAATAAATCTTCGCGGTTTTTACCCGCTAATCCGTTAGTAATCTTATCTCGGCGAAAATAAAGCAGTTGCGGATTGTGGCAAAAGGGACAGC
This sequence comes from Syntrophomonadaceae bacterium, assembly GCA_028686565.1. GTDB lineage: Bacteria > Bacillota > Syntrophomonadia > Syntrophomonadales > Syntrophomonadaceae > JAQUBU01. The sequence goes on along the minus strand of JAQUBU010000125.1, from coordinate 338 downwards.
GCAAATTGCATCCCCGGGTAAAAACTACAGCAGCTATTTCCCCTGGATAATCAAGCAGACTTTGTTTAACCAGACCGGCATACTTCATCTTGGCTACCACCGCTACCTTCCAATAACCCTTATTTATCTATTATTACCCCGAAAATTATCTAAACGTTCTTTGAGGGCAACTTTGGCAGGGATTTAAAATCCCTGCCAAAATAAATTAGAACCCGCCACCTGTTTTGTTAATAGGAACCCAACCGCTTAAAGAAGCGGGGGACATATTTTACCTCGTAATTCTCACGGGTAATAATCCACCACGATAAACGAAAAGCGTCAGACCGTATTTCATTTAC
>JAQUBU010000124.1 GCA_028686565.1 Syntrophomonadaceae bacterium | reverse complement strand
CTGGGCAATCAAAAATTTTGGGCGTAGTTACGACTAAGGCTCAACTATCAGCTTTTATCCGATAGTTGAGCCTATTTTTGCGCCCAAAACTTCCGATTGTCCCCTTCAAGAACCGTCCCCTTGTCAGCTCCCCTTGTCAGCCTATAATGGGAGTAGCTTGTCCGTTTACGGTAATATCTGTTACCCGGTTGCCCCGGCAAACATTGCCGCGCGCTAAACCGCGGGCATTATCGAAATAAGCAATTCCAGCTTCCTTGTTATCGTTGCACTGGTTCCCCTCCAAATTAGGTTGGGCTTGTGCTCTAACAAGAATTCCGTGTAAATCATTGCGAACGCAATGATTATAACTGGCAGTCCCCGCTGAAGAATCAAAATAGGCTATACCCATAAGCTTGTTGCGGGTGCTCTGGTTGCCTTCCAAAAAGGGCTGACACTTTTGACTGACATGAATACCATGGGTATTATTGCGGTTGCAGTCATTAGCCCGTGCAGTACCAGCTCCTCTGCCGTTATAGAAAAGACCAGCTTCACGATTTTGACTGCACAGATTCTTTTCCAATATGGGTTTGCTATTGTCAATAACCGCAATTCCGTTAATGTTTTTCTTGCACTCGTTGGAAATTGCTTTACCGCCGGCATTATTAATATAAGTAATACCGGTTTCTCGGTTATCATTGCAAATATTTGCTTCTAATTCCGGTGCCGCATTATCACTTACTGTTATTCCTACTGTATTCTTGGTGCAGCGATTCGCAAGTGCTCTGCCTTTTGCCTCATCTGCAAAAAAAATAGCACATTCATTATTACTAAGATAATTGCTTTCTAATATCGGGGAAGCATTATTATCGATATAAATACCGCTATGATGATTGCGTTCGATCAGGTTATCCCGTAAAACTGGTGTACCACTATGGATATGAATGCCTTTTTCGCCTCCAGCAACCCGGCAATCCATAAAAAGCAGGCTGCCATTCAACAAGCAGACCGGCTTGTTGTTTCGACCGCCCCCTGGACTAAAGGAGAGACCTTTTATCTCTATTCCATTCTGACCAGCAACCTCAAGCACACTGTCTGTATCGAAAGAAATCTTAACTTTGTCTTTGCCTTCTCCACATAGTTTAACAGCTTTATTAAGAAATATCTTTTCCCGATAAGTTCCTGCTTTTATCACAATAGTCTGGCCTGGTGATGCAGCAGCAACCGCAGTCATTATACTTGGATAATCACCCCGTCCACTGCTATCAACCGTTAATTGAGTTTTATCTGCAGTATCCTTTTTTAGATTTAAAGATATATCCGCACGAGTCTTTTTGGCAGGGGCTAAATCTTTACTGGTCATTTTGGTAATGGGGGTTATATCTTCACTGCTCTCACGACGTACTTTATTTGAAAAATCCTCAATTTCCTTAAAGCTTAACTTGGTCTCCGGTTGGTCATTCTGTTCTTTTTGGGCTAGTTGTTTTAAAAGCTTTTCAACAGTTATAGCTAGAACTTGTATGTGTTTGGAAAGCGGCGGCGAGATGGCGTTGAGCCAGTGGTCAGTAGAAAGATAATATTCCATGGATTTGGAAAGCGTTACTTCCTCGATAATAAAAGAAAGAATAGCAATACTGCTGCTCGCAGCTTTGTTAATCTCCCTTAGTACATGAGGAGATATCGATGAATTGTTCGATAGTATTAAGACAAACACCCGACTTTTTTCAATAGCATTTATAATTGATTCAGCAAAATCAACTCCCGGCAGTATATCCCTGGGAGCCATCCAGCATTTTATATTATTGGATTCCAGAGTTGCGCAAACGGCATCAGCAACACGTTTATCAAGAGTAGCATAACTAATAAAAACCTCTTGGGCCACCTTTTATCCTCCCTAACAACTTAAGTCATATAGCCTTAAAATGCTTCCTGCAAGCGTTTAAAAGTATAACATTTTACAAACAAAGGCTTCAAGTATGGTGATAAACTCTGTGAGCTCAATTAAATAATGAATCCCGCACTCACAGTTAGGATATAAGAAAATTCAGGATGCTGTTACAACCTGCATCAGCAGAACTTTCTATATCTTTTCAATGGAATAGCCCAGTGCAATAATTGCCTTGAGTGTCTCCATAGCGGTTTTACGATCGTATTCCTTCTCAGATTCAGGTAATTGCTCGAAAGGCACCAGGACAGGAGTTTCCTTACGCTGATCATTCCTGCTGGCACCGTAATTCCAACCTTCCGACAAGCGCTGTGAAGCCCAGTGTTCGTGGACATTCTTAGCCAGTAATTCGGTTAATTCAAGGATATCCTCCGTTAATTGGACATTAGATGTATCAATGGTCTTGATTTTATAAGTCATTGGTCATAGGCCCTCCTTAAACATTTCGAGATGATATTAAACATTTCCTTTAATTATATTTGGCTCCCAAAAATTTTAGCAATTAAATTAACCAATATATATTTAATTTGCTGTCAATAAAGATATTATGTCCATCAGTTCAGTTTCCTTACCGGTTATTCTCGCATATGTCATGATTTGTTCTGCTGATGAGGCGCGCTCAAAAGAGTCGGGTTTATGCAAATTAAGGGCTCTTTCAAAAGTAAAATAAGATGCAATGAAGAAATCCTGCAAAAGCTGAGCTTCAGCCAGGGTGCTGTCCAGCCACCAGTTTTCTCCTTCGCGTTTAATCCATGAATTGGATACATATTGAGCGAGTTTCATGCCTTGTTCACTTTCCTGTGATCCAAGTATACGGTATAAATAAGCGGCATTAATAGCTGGATAATAGTCCTCTATATTTCTGCGAAATGCCTCCAGATAAAGGTCTTTGGCGTTGATTAACAGCTCGGTATTGACATTTGTTCGGGAGACATCGTCAGAATCATTAAACAAAGCCCGTCTTTTATATTGAGCTGCCAGCATGGAAAGGGTATCGGAGTCTTTCATGCCAATTTGCCATAGTCCATATACAATATCAGCAGCTTCCGGATATTGTCCCAATCTAGTGAGACAATTGGCCTTAAGTTTGAGCAAATCCTGACGGTGCTTATAGGGATACATCTTAATACCGTAAGTTTCAATAAACAAGTCGGAAAGATTGTTTAAAATGTCTATAGCTTGACTGTAAAGTCCAAGATTTTTGCAGATACCAGCCAAACGAAACAGGAACTCTCCGCTTCTTGGAGCTAAATCAATACTGTCAAGCCAGTTGGTGAATTCCTCGCGCTTGTTAATTGTTTTGCAATAGCGAATTACCTCCTGTTCTTCAGTGTTTAGTTCAGGAGGAGGGGGCAGAGCACCAGATAGATCGAGAGCGAATATTTTATCAATTACCTGTGGCTTTTCACCCCGGCGGTAGAGACGAAAAAGTTCCCATTCACCAAAGCTTTTAGCCAGTTCGACAACACCCAGTTCATCGAAACTGACATAATCTATGGAAACAGGCAAATTTTCAATGGCCTCTTTAAACTGTCTGGTTACAAAAATCTCGCCGGTCCGAGTAACCGGTTCAATTCGCGCGGCGGTATTAATATTGCTGCCGTACATGTTGGTACGGCCCAGGAGTTCATCCTTGAAGGAAAAGAATTCTCCATAATGGCCTCCTATGCGGGGCATTAATCGAGACATCTCCAGTGCTTCAAAATCATAGGTGTTAAAAAAATCGCGGTATTCCAAAACCATATCAATAGCATAGCGGCCATCCATAAAAACTGCCACAACAGCATCGCCCCAAGTATTGAAGGCTTCAGCGTACTGGAGGTATTTATGCATTCTTTGCGAAAGATCATAATTGACCTTTTCAAAATACTTTCGTGTCTCAATTTCAGATAGCTTGGAATATCCTTTAAGGTCGGAAAAAATTATGTAGCCATTCAAGAGGAAGCCTCCCATCAACTATGTGGAGCACTTTTACTCATTGTAAGTCAATATGATAAAATGATTCAATACATAAATCAAAGTAAATCAGGAGGAGCCGTGAGAGAACGTTTACATGATGTGCCCCTGCAGCCAGGGGTATATATGTTTAAAGACCAGGAGGGCCAGGTTATTTATGTTGGCAAAGCCAAGGCCCTGAGGAATCGCATGCGCTCCTATTTTCAAGCCAGCGAGAAACTGCATCCCAAGGTTCGAGCCATGATGAATCGGGTGGGGGACTTTGATTTTATAATTACCAAAACTGAGGTTGAAGCCTTAATTCTTGAGAATAATCTCATTAAAGCTTATCAGCCCCGCTATAATATTAACCTTCGTGATGACAAGACATATCCCTATCTTAAAGTAAGCATCAAAGAAAAATTCCCCCGGCTTTCAATAGTGAGAGAAGAAAGAGATGGTAAATCGATTTATTTTGGTCCTTTTACTGATGTTACATCACTAAAGGATACTTTGAAGATTTTAAACGGGATATTTCCCTTGCGAAGCTGCAAGACCTTTCGAATCAAAACCCGAGCTTGTTTAAACCGGGATATGGAGAAATGTACGGCACCTTGTATAGGTCAAATATCGGAGCAAGCCTATCAGGAAATCGTGAAAAGTCTGGTAGCTTTCCTGGAGGGTAATATGGGTGAAATATTGCAGAACCGGGAAAATGAAATGAAAGCGGCAGCAGCCAATCTGGACTTTGAAAAAGCTGCCCGCTTGCGGGATCAGATCAAAGGACTGAAAATAATAGCGGCTCAACAACAAAAAGTTGTCTTTGACGCACCTTATAATCTTGATCTGATAGGTTTGCTTATGGATGAACAAGAGAGCCTGGTGCAGCTATTTAAAATACGAACCGGCAAAATAATCGCGAAAGACAGCTTCTGGCTCAACCGGCCTATAAATGAGGCTGAACCTGAGGTTATGGAATTTTTCCTCAAACAATATTATGACGATAAAGAGGATATCCCTTCTGAAATCATTGTAAGCAGTATTCCGGGCGAGCAAGCATTGATGGAAAAATGGTTAAAGCTAAGGAGCGGGAAAAAGGTCGTTTTACGGTTTCCCCGCCGGGGTGATAAAAGGTCCATGCTTAATATGGTTTTAGACAATGCCCGGGTGCTTTGGGAAGAGAAAAAGAATCGCGATCGTAAAAACCAGGATATTCTTCTTCAATTGGGTAAAGCCCTGCAATTGGAGGTTATTCCGCAGCGTATTGAGTGTTATGATATTTCCCATTTGGGAGGAGAGGAAACCGTTGGTTCCATGGTAGTGTTTACCAATGGGCTAGCAGAAAGGAAATCTTACCGCAGGTTCAAAATCAGAATCGAACAGAACAATGATTATGCTTCTCTGGCTGAAGTTTTGCAGCGGCGTTTCAAAAAATCGCGAGAAGAGCTGAATCCATCATTTCTGCCTGAACCGGACCTGATTATTGTCGACGGCGGCCTGGGTCAGGTCAATGCCGCAAAAATGATACTTGATGAGATGCAGGTAGATATTCCCGTCTATGGTTTAGCCAAGAAAAATGAAGAGCTTTATAAGCCGGGAGTGGGGCAAGCCTTAATTCTACCGCGAAGAGATGAGGGATTGAGGCTTTTGCAGCGGTTAAGGGATGAATCCCATCGTTTTGCGATAGAATATAACCGAAAGCGCCGGGGCAAAAAGCTTATAGTATCAGCTTTGGATGATATCAAGGGTATAGGTAAGGAGCGCAAGCAAAAACTGCTGGCTCATTTTGGATCAGTATCGAAAATTAGAGTCGCCACTGTTGAAGAATTAGCGACGGTGCCAGGTATGAACAGAACTGCCGCGCAAAATGTCTACCGTTATTTTCAGGAAACAGACAACAATTAATGATTTTTTGAGGATTTAATGCAGGAAGTTTGGAACAAATAAAGAATTTTGTATTATATTAATAACTCAACTTTCTGACCAAAAGAACAGGCTGAAAAGCCCGAAAAAGCAATAAAATAAACTGTTTAAAATTCCATATTGACAAACATCGCGAGCTTATATGTCATTGCGAGTGCAGCGAAGCAATCCATCCATCGCCAAGTCATTTTAGATTGCTTCTCTCCGCTCGCAATTATACCGGGTAATAACCCGCCACGATAAACGAAAAGCGCAGATCGTTTTTCATTTACGTAGTCAATTACCGGGGAAGATTGCCGCGCTGCGCTCGCAATGACAGGTACGCTATGTCATAACAATGACAAGTACACTAGTTTCATAACAATGACAAGCTGCTAGTTATGTCGCATAATGTCAACTACGAAAGTTGAGTTAATAATGGAAAGACAATGGGGGAAAAGGTCTGGCATAATTTTTACTGGGTTATATCAGAAAAATACTGGTTTAAGTATCGGAAGAAAATGCAGTAACGAGATAGGGATTTAAGCACCAGAAGAAACTGCGCAGTAGTTTCAACATACTGCTGCAACGAGGCAGCGCCTCGTTATAACCCGCAACCTGTTTTGTTAATAAGAACCCGACTGCCTAAAGAAGCAGGGGACATATTATCGCCTCGTTACATAGCAGATTAATTTAGAAGGGGAGGGAATTTTATGCAAGGATGGGTGATTAGATGGTTATTGAATATCCTTGCCATAGTATTGACTGCGGCAATTGTACCTCAATTTGACCTTTCTGTATGGGGAGCAATAGTTGGCTCCATATTTTTGGGGATAGTGAATGCTATCATACGGCCCTTGTTAATAATACTGACATTGCCCGTGAATATCCTATCTTTAGGTCTTTTTACCTTTGTTATTAATGGTTTTATGCTTTGGATAACATCTGTAACTGTTAAAGGTTTCGATAT
>JAQUBU010000123.1 GCA_028686565.1 Syntrophomonadaceae bacterium | reverse complement strand
TGACAGGTTGGCGCTGCGCCCGCAATGACAAGCACACTGGTTTCATAGCAATGACATATAAGATAGCTCGCGATGTTCGTCAATATGGAATTTTAAACAGTTTATTTTATTGCTTTTTCAGTCTGTGCTTTTGGTCAGATAGTTGAGTAACTAAGTTATAAAACTTGTAATCTTAAAAATAGGCAGTATTGTTGCAATGACTATTCCAGCAACCAGTAAAGCAGCCAAAAGAATCATCAATGGTTCAACTAATGCAATCATAGCCTCCACCATGTAGACCACCTCACGATCGAAATAATCTGAAATCCTTATGAGCATTACATCAAGGGAACCTGTTTCCTCCCCCACAGCTATCATTTGGATTACCATCGGTTCAAATACCCCAGTTGCCTCCAGAGGGGCCGTAATTGAATCACCCTCGCTTATACTTATCCGGGCTTCACAAATAGCCTTCTTTATCACCGCATTGCCTGCTACATTTTCGACCGCCGCCAGGCATTCCAATATAGAAATTCCTGAACATACCAGCGTACCCATGGTACGTGCAAAGCGAGCAACGGCAAGCCGTGATATAGTTTTACCCAAAATCGGCAAATGTAGATAGATACTATCCAATACATACCGGCCATCCCTGGTCTTGCCCCATTTTTTTACGGCTATCCCCCCCAAAATTAAAACCAGTAAAATGATGAACCAGCTTTTCTTTAAATAAAGTCCGGCCGCAATGAGCATCCTGGTTGGCAAAGGTATTTCGGCTCCTGATGATTGCAACATGTTTACAAAGGTTGGCATAACAAAGATGATGATAAAAAATACTGCCAAGACAGCAAATATACTGATAATACAAGGATAGATTGATGCCGACTTTACTTTGGCGCTAATCTCTTGTTCCCGTTCCAAATAGTCACCCAGCTTCTCCAGTACTATCTCCAGCGCACCTCCGATTTCCCCGGCGCGGACCATACTGACATATACCTCGGAAAATATATCCGGATGCAGGGACATAGCCTCCCAAAGTGCCTGCCCTTCCTCAATATTTGCGCGGATTTGAAAAATAGCTTTTTTTAATTTGCGGTGGGCTGTCTGTTCACCCAGTATTTGCAGACATCTGAGCATAGACAATCCTGCCCCCAGCATAGTAGAAAGCTGCCTGGTCATAATTGCCAGATCCCTGCTGCTTACTTTTATAAAACTCAACTCCAGCTCTACATCCCAGGTCACTTCTTTGTGTTCCTTTAAAGAAGTGAGATAATAGCCTTGATGCAGCAAACTTTCTATTACCGAATTTTTACTTTCGGCTGCCAGAGTACCCCTGGTGATTTTCCCGCTTTTATCCCTGACCTGGAAATCATATTTATTGCCCATTAAAGCTACCCCCCTATTAACACAACTCTCATTACCTCTTCCAATGAAGTAATTCCCCGGCTGGCTTTAGCAATTCCATCAGCCTTAATGGCAGTCATACCAGCTTGTATAGCCGTTTTTTCTATCATATCTTCTGAATTTTCACCTTGCCTGACTATGGCTCGTATTTCCGGTCCGATAATTAATATCTCCTGTATGGCTACACGGCCCCGATATCCCAATTGCCGGCACATATTGCAGCCGCAGGGACGAAAGAATGTTTTTCCTTGTTTTTCAGCAATTCCTAATCTAAATGCTGTATCTTCGTCAAGCTCGTACTCCTGCCTGCAGTTACTGCACAATTGTCTTACCAGACGCTGGGATATTATACCCGCCAGCGAAGAAGCCAGTAAAAAATCATCAATTCCTATGTCCTTTAACCTGGCAATAGTTCCGGCAGCATTATTGGTGTGCAGGGTAGAAAACACTAAATGCCCGGTTAGAGCTGCTTGCACTGCTAATTGAGCAGTTTCCCGATCACGTATCTCCCCTACTAGAATTACATCCGGGTCCTGGCGAAGAATAGATCGCAAACCACTGGCAAAAGTCAGACCTGCCTTGGTATTTATTTGCACTTGATTGATACCCGTCAGGGAATATTCTACCGGGTCCTCCAGCGTTATAATGTTTTTGTCAATAGAATTAATATTTCCCAATATGGAATACAGGGTGGTTGTTTTGCCCGAACCGGTGGGACCGGTTACTAATAAGAGTCCGTATGGTTTATTGGCTAGATCCAAAATTTTTTTCTGGTTATTAAGGGTTAAACCCAATTGCCCGATGTTAGTTAAGGCTGCTGCGCGGTCAAGAATTCTTAGCATGATTTTCTCCCCCTGGCTGGTTGGCAATGTAGATGTTCGAAAATCGACTTCACGGCCTTCAATTTCCATTCGGAAGCGTCCATCCTGAGGAAGTCTCTTTTCTGCGATATCCATTCCAGCCATGATCTTTATCCGGGATACCAATGGGGACAGTGAATTGAGCGGTAAATTTAGAGCCTGATAAAGTCCCCCATCCAAACGAAAACGTATCCTTACTTCTTCTTGCTGGGGTTCAATATGAATATCACTGCAACAGGCTTGAACAGCTTGTATCAAAATTGAATTTACCATGCGAATAATCGGTGCTTCTTCATCAAGCTTAAGAAACTGCAAGTTCTTGCGCGCCTGAGCAGCAATTTTATTCTCCGCGATCAATTCTTCAATTATTCTGTCAATGTCCGGATCAATTCTAAATGCCAGATTTTGATGTATTGCTATATCTATTTCTTTTTCACTGGTCAGCACTGGAACCACATCAAGACCACTTGCCATTCTTACATCATCGATAGCTCTTTGGTCGAAAGGATCAGCCATGGCCAGGGTGAGTACTTTAGAATTCCTGGCGATAGGGAGTATTTTATAAAAGCGAATCAATTGGGCTGGCAACAGCTTAATAAGTTCAGGTTCAATATTTATATCCCCCAATTTGATATAGGGAACCCCCAAGATCATTCCCAGTATTTCAAGCAGTTGGTTTTCACTGATAATACCTTTATTTACAAGAATAAGACCTAGTTTTTCACCACTTTTTTTCTGCTCTTGCAATGCACTTTGGAGCTGTTCTTTACTAATCAGGCCCATGTCAGATAATATTTCTCCTATCTTTTTCCTTGGAAACATGTAACTTTCCTCCCGCATATTACCTTTTTTTCTACATTCTACATCATATCTTTGCCAGCAGACTAATATATTTTGTTGTATATTGTGAAAATAGGCTCAGGGCATATTTAAAGCTGTGCAATATTCCGTTGCGCTTGGCGAAAAAGCTCTGTTGATTAGCAGTTATTTTTCCAAGCATTGCTGTATTTTTTAAGCTATTATATTTATAGATCATTCAAATAAGGGGTGTTGAAAAATGCGCTCGGTTTTACGTTATTATTACTATTTTGAAGATGAACGCGAGCAGGTAAATATTCTGATTAATGAGTTCAAAACTAATAATGTTACCGAGCAACGCGGATATACCGGCAAAGCTTTACCGGATGATTCTCCAGGAATATTTTGCGTACACAAACTGGATAACCTGAATATTCTGGTAATATATCTGAGCCAGGCCAATATGGACTGGTCTTCTTATATAAGCACTATTGACAGCTGGGAAGCAAAGGCCGGATTGAAATGTGAGGAATTAATCGCCAGAATAAGTATCTTGAGCGGGATAGATGATTGGGATAAGCTGCTTAAGGAAGCGCAAATAAAGGTCAGCGCTAAAGAAGCCTTTCTTATGGACATAAATGAAGGAAGCCTGGCTCGCCTGGGACGCTTCTGGCCTAATGACCAGGCTTTCTATGCTTGTGGGTTAAGAAGCGAGACAGCCCTTAATCAGAATCTTTTGCTTAGAAGTCTTCCTCTTATAGAAGCGGCTTTGCTTAAATTAAAAGCGGTTTCCACCTTTTTAAGAGATCAAAAGATTACCATTGCTAAAGAAAATGATTGTTTAGACAGCGCCCTTTCCCAAACTCTGCACTCACACCTGGTAAGTGAAAAAGGCGGGCGTGACGAAGCACAGGAATTAGAACTGAAAATTGAGGAATTATCAATATCTTATGGCAAGCTGGCAGGTGATTACAGCACTGTTCTAACCGGCAGCAACCGCATCCATTCCATGATAGTTGCTTTTAACCGGCAGATTAAGGCCGAGCGGGGATTAGAGGTAAATGCTGAGTTACTGGATGAAATTTTATCACCGTATCAAATTCGTTTAAATGAATTAAAGGAATTAAGCAACCAGTTAAAGATTTCCCGGGAAAATCATCAGGCAGCTATTGAAGTAGTAAGAAGCAAGATTGATATTATGAATGCTCGTTCCAATATTACCACCCAGGAGGAAATTCGGGCCCTTATGGAACTCAATATTAATATGCAGAAACAAAGCCTGATCTTTCAATATGCGGCTGGTTTGATAGAATTTATCGTTCTGGCTTATTACAGCCATACCTTGTGGTCCCACCTGGCTCATGCGGCCTTTGTCGCTATACCCAGCGGGATTCAGTTTATCGTTGTTATGCTGTTCTCCAGTAATACTGTCTACTGCACACATCTGCTGGCAGAATACCTGCAAGGGGATAATCACGTTAAGAAACACCTTATACTTGCAACCGCTTCCCTTGCAGTAATTTTTACCATAATTCTGGCAGCCAGTATAGTTTTCTCAAGCGGTCCCAGCCATTAAACGGTCTGCCATTAGCTTATCCCATCATTTTAAGAGCTTTGAGGCGTTCCGATATTTTTTTTGAATGCATAGCTTCTTCATGGGACAATTGCTCAAAAAGCAGCCTGGTTTCCTGATCTTCTGCTTCATCAGCCAGTCGCTTATAATTGTCACGGGATTTGTTTTCGTGTTCGATGGCTGTTTTCATTGCTTCCTGCATTTTCTGATTCATTTATATATCACTTCCTTCTTGATATTTGAATAATTTGCGCCCTTCGGCTGTTTTGTTAATAGAAACCCGGGCGTTTAAAGAAGCAGGGGGCATCTTTTCGCCTCATTACATCCCTTGAACCAGTCAGGTGCAGCCTTAACAATTCAGTGAGCCATATGGGTAATTGATAATGCAGTTGCTCCTTGCTCCATACCCCCAACCTCACTTTTTATTATTTAACAGCTTCAACCTCTATCTGCCGGGTCACCTCTATGGCTTTAATTAATTGCTCCCGCTCTATATCTTCCTTGATCAGACATTTTCCAATCCCCCTGGGTAAAACAAAGCGCAAGCGTCTATTCTGGGTCTTTTTATCATTAAGCATACCTTTCAAAATGTCTTCAGCGGTAAAGACTAAACGGGGCGGGATAATGCCCAGTTGCTTGTACAACTCAACAATACGCATCAACTCGCTGTCATTAATCAATTTTAAATCCAAAGCCAAACAGGAAGCCATAATAGTCCCTGTAACTACTGCCTCGCCATGTTTGTACAACTGATATAATCCTAATTTTTCCAAAGAATGTCCAAAAGTATGTCCCAGATTCAATATAGCCCTAATCCCTAATTCACGTTCATCCTGTTCAACTATTTCCGCCTTTATTTCACAACAGCGGTAAATTAAGGTTTCAATGCAGCTCTTATCTCTGCTGCGAATAGCTGCTGCATTTGTTTCCATAAAGCTGAAGAAATGTCTGTCATAAATTATGCCGTATTTGACCACCTCGCCTAAACCGCTGTAATATTCCCGGTCCACCAAGGTATCCAATGTTTGGCTGTCAATTATCACCATTCTGGGTTGATGAAAAGAGCCAATGAAATTCTTGCCCAGAGGATGGTTAACCGCTACTTTCCCCCCAACACTGCTATCTACTTGCGCCAGCAGGGTGGTTGGTATCTGGACAAAATCAATGCCTCTTTGATATATAGATGCTACAAAGCCTGCCAGATCGCCAACTACTCCTCCCCCCAGGGCTAAGAGTATACTGCTTCGTTCCAGGCGGGAATCAACTGCTTGATCCAATATCTTCAGTGCTTCCTCCATATTTTTGTATTCTTCACCATCAGGCATTAAAGCTACTATTGTTTCAAAGCCATTGGCCTGAAGCACTTCGACCAGCGGGGGACCATAAATATTAAAAACCGTAGGGTTACTGACCAGAAGAATCTTTTGGGCTTCACTAATGCTGCGCACTAGAATACCGGCACGTTCAAGATTGCCTGCACCGATAAATATTTTATAGGATCGTTCTCCCAGTTTTACTGGAAGTTTTGTCACCTGCTTCACCCTTTCTTTTCAACTTGTTTCAATTTGCTTGATTATTTTATGAATTTCATTAACAATCGTATAAATATCTTTGTTGCTGGTGTTAATCCGGTAGTTGGTACAGGAATAAAGATGCTCCCGAGCGCGCAGCATATCTTCAATATCTTCAATTTTCAGGTCTCTTTTAAGCAGAGGACGAGTTCCCTTTTTACGATTTACTCGAGCCAGGATATCCTCGGGACTAGCTTGCAGCCAGATCATAATACCATTTTCCCGTAGCTGCTGGATATTCTCATCCTCCAAAACCACACCACCACCGGTAGCAATAACTAAATTGCTCTGCTTGCTAAGCTTTTGGGCCATTAACCTTTCTTCGGAGCGAAATCTAATCTCTCCGAATTTTCGAAACAGGCTGCTAACTGACATTCCAGTTACCTTTTCTATTTCCCGGTCCATGTCAACAAATTTCATTTTAAGCTTTTCGGAAAGCTTTAAACCTACTGAACTTTTCCCGGTTCCCATAAATCCTATTAAAACTATATTTTTCTCCATCTCCATACCTCTCTTAAATAACCCTGGTAACAGCTAAAGGATGATTTAAGCTGATCAATA
>JAQUBU010000122.1 GCA_028686565.1 Syntrophomonadaceae bacterium | reverse complement strand
GCATTGAATCCCGCCCAATGACCGGCGGGAAGTATTGCTTCTTCTGTGACATCAAGGGAAACATCGGCGATCCGATGATCGCCACCGCGCTTCGCCACGCGGCCGTCTCCTGTGGCTATCTGGAAGTGCTTGGCTGTTACCACGAATAAAGACCGACTCTATATCAAATATTGTAATAGAACTTAGGTAAAATAAAATCAAGATGTTTTTTCTAACCGGCGATCGGCAAAACCTATCGCCGGTTGCTTTTGTTTTTGGGATAGCCAGGGCGAGGGAAAATCGGCAGTTAATTTTTCATTCAACATAAACTTGCAATTATTAATAAAAACCAACATAAACTAATCAAAACTAACAATAACTATTTACATCCATATAAAAGCAAGTTATACTAAAAATAATTTATGCTATAGAAAAATATTCCAAACACACATAATTGCAGGAGGTATGAACAGGATTGATACTTAAAAACAACGATAGATTTACAGTAAAAATAATAGTATTGATTTGTTTTACGGCGACCTTGTTTTTTGCTTCGTTTTTGGTCGGCAGATTTGCCATATCCCCCAAATTGGTAATCGATATCGTACTGGCGCAATTTATTGATATACCGCAGTATTGGGAACCGACCCTTAGTACGGTGGTTCTACAGGTGCGTCTTCCCCGGATCCTTCTTGCAATTTTAGTCGGCAGCGCTCTTTCGGTATCGGGGGCTTCCTATCAAACGTTATTTAAAAATCCAATGGTATCACCTGATATTTTAGGAGTTTCAGCGGGAGCGGCCTTTGGCGCAGCACTTGCGATGATTAACGCTGCCACCTGGTGGCAGATTCAGCTACTGGCTTTTGTTTTCGGAATCATTGCCGTAACAGCGGCCTATACGATTTCCTACGTATTTGGAAAGAACACGATTACCGTGCTCATTTTGGCGGGAGTCGTCGTTTCCAGTTTGTTTCAGGCTTTGCTCTCAATCGTTAAAACACTGGCCGACACGGAAAATGCACTTCCGTCCATAACTTATTGGTTAATGGGCAGTCTGGGCAAAGGCAAAAATGATGATATTTTAGTCATGCTGCCGGCTTTGGTTTTATCCCTCTTATTACTATTTATTTTCCGCAGTCAAATCAATGTTTTGGCGGCAGGAGAAGATGAGGCGCGGACGATGGGGGTAAATGTCTCCCTGATCAAGCTGGTTGTTATTGTGACCTCAACGCTTATGACGGTTTCCGCAGTCAGTATTTGCGGGATTGTGGGTTGGGTTGGGATGGTCGTACCGCATATCGCCAGAATGTTTACCGGCGCGAGCTTCTCCAAACTTGCCGTTACTTCTTTTTTTATCGGCGGAGCGTTTTTGTTGATTATTGATAATGTTATTCGTGGTGTCGAAGGGGTTGAACTTCCGCTTGGCGTGCTGACCGCTTTAGTCGGAACACCGGTGTTTGTTTTATTACTGTCAAGAGTTAAGAAGGGATGGGCGTAGTGTTAACTGTTAAAGGCTTAAGTTTTTTTTATCAACCGGACAGAATGATTTTGAAGGATATTTCTTTTGCCCTGGCAAGCCATGATATTTTATGCCTGCTCGGTCCGAACGGAACAGGCAAGACTACCTTGCTCCGATGTCTGCTTTCTCTCAATAAAATGAAAAGCGGCAGCATGGAAATTGACGGACAGGATTTAACAAAAACCCCTGCCAAAAAAAGAGCGAAAATGATGGCCTATGTTCCGCAGGCGACAACAATGGCTTTTCCGTATGAAGCGAGAGAAGTTGTGCTAATGGGGAGAGTGACGCATCTGGCAGCCGGAGGACGGCCAACAAAAAAAGACTGGGCGCTGGCTGATGAAGCTATGGATCGACTTGGAATCCTGCATATGAGGCATTATTTATTTAATGAAATGAGTGGTGGAGAGAAGCAGATGGTATTGGTGGCCAGAGCTTTAACCCAGCAGGCTAGGATTATGGTTATGGATGAGCCTACCGCGAGCCTTGATTACAGTAATCAGGTAAAAATGCTTCAGGTGATCAAGTCCCTGGCCGAGCAAGGTTATTCTATTTTAATGACCTCGCACTTTCCCGACCATGCCTTTTTAGCCTGCAATAAGGTAGTCCTCATGCGTGATGGCGTACTTATGGCCCAAGGGCTTCCTGATGATGTCGTAACGACTGAAAACCTGTCAAAACTATATGCCACGCCTGTTTGTGTAACAAAAGCGACCTTATATCCAAAGGATGAAGTAACCAAAGTCTGTATCCCAATAATGAATTAAAAGATAAAAAAGGAGAAAAAAATGAAAGTAAGCAAAAAAATTATTTCACTATTACTCACAGTTTTCTTTGTTATGGCCTGTTTTACAGGATGCGGACAAAGCGCCGCCTCCGGGACTAATGAAGAGGGTGAGACCTCCGCGGCGCAGACCGAACGCACGGTTACCGACATGGCAGGAAGGACTGTCGCACTTCCCGGAGAGATTAAAAGCATTGCAACGTTTGGCTCTATCGGGGTACTTAACGCCTTTGTGGAAACAATGGGCGAAGGCAGCAAAATCTGCAATGAAATGTCGGCTTCTTTCACGCAAACCGACAAATGGAAATACCAATACGTATTTGCACCGCAGTTAAAAACCAGCCCCGTATTTCAGGATGCAAGCGGTGCGATTTTAATGGAAAAGGTTTTGCAAACGAAGCCTGATCTGTGTCTGAGTATGAATATGGAAGAGACTGCGCTGCTGGAAGAGCAGGGATTGAATGTACTTTACCTGTCTTGGACGAAAACGGAGGATGTCAAGGAATGCATTACGTTGCTTGGCGAGGTGCTCAATAAGCAGGACGTTGCCACGGACTACCTCGCATACTTTGATAAAACGGTAGCTAAGGCAGAAAAATTGAGTAAGAATATCAAGGAAGAGGACAAAAAAATAGTCGTCTATGGCAACCCAATCACGTATGCCCAGCCTCATTTAATCGCTGAGTGGTGGATTTCTGCGGCAGGCGGCGTAAGCGTGACCAATGACGGCAGAACGGCGCAAACGCTGACGTATACCATGGAAGATCTTCTGAACTGGAATCCTGAGGTTATGTTCATATCAGACAAATTACTCCAAAAAGATATCCTCGCTGATGCCCGTTACGCTGGTATTTCTGCTGTTAAAAATAACAAGATATATGCGGTTCCTACAGTTGCTCATGTTTGGGGGAATCGTACGACCGAGCAGCCGCTGACAGTGCTGTGGGCGATGAATAAGCTGTATCCGGAAATCATGACAACCCAGGATTTATCCGAAGAAATAAAGTATTTTTACAGCCATTTTTTCAAGGTTGAGCTAACAGACGAGCAAATCAAAGAGATTATTGGTTAATCTTTTATCCTGTAGAACATTGTTCTTTTGCTCAGCCATACTGAATAACAAACTTTGTCCGTCCTGCAGAAATTCTGCAGGACGGCATTCACAGTATTGTAAAAAGTTAATTTCTAAAGAAAGAAGGAATAAAGATGATGAAAAAAGCACGAAATCTGAGGGGGATAGCCGTAGGCCTTGCTTTGTTACTTGTATTTTCGCCCATATTGACAGGTTGCAGCAAAACGCAGGATTCAACCGCAGAGAGTACGGAAGCTGCGCAAGTAACCATAACAGATATGGCGGAAAGGGACGTCATCATTTCAGGAGATGTTAACAAAATCTTAGCATTACACCCAATCCCTTCTTATTTCCTATATCGACTGGCTCCGAAAAAGGTAGTCAGTAAAGATGTGGTGTTTGATAAGAGATATTTGGCACAAGATTCGGTAAAAGTTTATTCAGATAGTGATATCGAAAAATTGAGTAAATTACCGACGACGGGTGTCTACTTTAAAGAGTTAAATCCGGAACAAATATTGCAGCTTGCTCCGGATGTCGTTATTACCTTAACTAAGGATCCGGAAATTGAAAGTTTGGCAGCCATACTAAAAATTCCGGTCATAGCGGTCTCTAAAAATACGATGGCAGACTATGAAGCAAGTATGCGTCTAATCGGAAAAGTAGTTGGAAATGAGAAGGAAGCCACTGAACTGGCTGATTATTGGCATAAAACCATCGAAGAAGTGCAAAGCAAAGCTGCACAAATTCCTGCTGAGAAGAAGGTTAAGGTGTTTTTTGCAGGAGCCAGCGATATTCTGACAACACCAGGATCGGAGACAATTATGGCTTCCATCGTCGAAAGTGCCGGCGGAGACAATGTTGCAAAAGGATTAACAGGACCGCAAACGGTTGAAAGCCAAACTGTGTCCATGGAACAAATCCTAAAATGGTATCCGGAAGTGATTATTGTGGGAACGCAAAACGCCAAGGATAAAATTATGGAAGATAAATCCTGGAATGGAATTGACGCTGTCAAAAACAGCAAGGTATATGTACAGCCGCGCTACGCAAATCTTGATGGTGTCACTGCTTTGATGGGGCTCGTCTGGTTAGAAGGAAAACTCTATAATAATGAGTCGGAGTTTAATACGTATTTTGCAGGTGAAATGAAAGAATTCTATAAGCTTTTCCATAACTATCAGATTACAAATGAACAGATTAATGAGGTGACAAAATAAGATGAGTGAAATGCGATTTAAGGAAATATTGACGAAAAGCCTGAACCGGGCAATTGATAGAGATGAAGCGCTGTTCTTATTTCAGGAGACTGAAGATGATGCTAACGCAGAGGAATTATTCCGGACGGCCGGGAAGATTAGGGAAAAGGTAAAAGGAAATACGTTTGAATGGAGCGGAGGTATTGCTCGCGTACTGAAGTGCAATTTGAAGCCGTTCTGCAGGTATTGCCCCTATTGGCTGGAAAAAGATCAAGTACCATTAAGCATTGAAGAAATTTTGAGAGGTGTGTCCTATATTCAACAGAATGGGGTCAAGAAGTTTCACCTCAGTGGCGGTACGACACTGGGAAGCGAAGGAAAGGATGTCTTAGCAATTGTACGCGCTATCAGAGAAGCTGGTTTTAATGACCTGGGAATTGAAGTCAATTGCGGAGCAGCCATGTCCTTGGAAACACTCAAAGAGTTAAAGAGTCTGGGAGTGTATCGCATCAGTTCTGTTTTTGAAACCGTAAATCCGGAAGTTTTCCAAATGTTCAAACCCGGTGATAGCCTAGAAGCTAAAAAACAGTTTGCTCAACGGATCGGGGAGGCCGGGCTCAAATTAGGCACGGGGATCATGGCCGGTCTAAGCCCGGAGGAAACGAAGTATCAGGATTATGTGGAATTTATGTTTCAGGTTAAGCAATATGAACATCTCTGCTATGTCTATGTATCAAAATTTACACCTTTCAAAGGGATTCCTTTAGAAGGATATCCCGCTTGTTCGGCGCAGGAAGCAGCGCGAGTGATTGCCGTGATGAGGCTGGTACTGCCAAATATCGATATTAGTTCCGCTGCCGGCTGGAACGCAGAGGATTATCCCACTCCGATTATGGCAGGCAGCGGCAATAAAGCATTAGGGATTCACATTAATCGTACTCCGAATTGGAGAAAAGGTACCGCTGCTGATGGGTGTGTTTATGAAAATGATATGGAATTTCGTAACACGATGGAGGCTACAAAAAAGCTATATCAAGAGCGGGGAATAGCGATTGCTTTCTAAGCGGTTTATTGATGCATGTTTAAGTAAGGAGAGAATGGATTGTTTACTGAACTATTAGAAAAAACGTATACCCAAGAGATTACGCCGGAACTCGCACTGAGAATTCTTGAAGAATCTGCTGAGCCTGATAATGCTATAAAACTATTTGAAGTTGCTTCAAGGGTGAGGGATGAACAAATAGGGAAAGACCTCTGGTGGTCTTCCGGCATATCTGGAATTTTTCCCTGCACGGTCGTGCCCCGCTGCACGTATTGTACTTACTTTACCGAAAACTTTTTACCCTCCAAGGATATTGCGGCAGCGGCTAAGGGAATTGCCGACTTAGGTATAAAACACATGCATTTAAGCGGCGGCACAAACCTTCAGGGCTATGACCGTGAATTAGTAGAATTGATTCAAGAAATTCATCGTGTTTCTGACATTGATATTGAAGTTAATTTAGGCCCGTCTTTAGCCATCGACACGCTTCGAGTTCTAAAAGATATGGGTATTAAAAGTGTTACCAGCTCATTAGAAGTTTGCAATGATGAATTATTTCAAAAAGTTAAACCGGGAGATAGTCTTGAGGCACGCAAAAATCTGATAGAAATGTGTGAGAGGGAAGGAATGTCCGTCCGCAGTATGATTATGATCGGAATTGGAGAAACGCTTAAAGACCGGATTAATCACTTGTTTTACTTAAAAAAATTTCACAGACTGTACAACTTGCGCTTTTCAAGATTTTACCCCTATCCGAAAACAGGCTGCAGCATGCTTCCACGCTGCTCTCCTTGGGATCTGGCTCGAACAATTGCCGTGGCCAGATTAATCTTGCCACACGTTCAGTTAGGATTGGCGGCAGGAAACAATCATGACGATATTCCGCTGTGGCTTTTAGCAGGTGGGGGAAATCAAGTTGGAGGAGTAACAATATCGAGAAAGCTTCCGCAGCCTTCTCCTGAACAACAAGTGCTACGTATATCTGATCAGTTATATATTATTGACAATCGCCAACTCATTGAGCATTACTTGAAAGATATGGGGCGCAGGGTTTTGTATGAGTGTCCAAGCAATTAAAGGAGTTTTACACTATGCTAAAAATTGCGATATATGGAAAAGGAGGCATCGGTAAATCCACTACAACGTCTAACCTTGCTGTTCCGCTTTGCAGTATGGGATACGCCGTGATGCAGATCGGATGTGATCCAAAGTCCGACTCCGCACAAATG
>JAQUBU010000121.1 GCA_028686565.1 Syntrophomonadaceae bacterium | reverse complement strand
TCATTGCTATGAAACTAGAGTACTTGTCATTGCAAGGAGCGCAGCGCCAACCTGTCATTGCGAGCGCAGCGCGGCAATCTTCCCCGGTCATTGTCAATAAATGAAAATGCTCTGACGCTTTTCGTTTATTGTGGTGCAGCTTTGCTGCATGACTAATTGCTATGAAACTATCGAACTCGTGCCATGGTAAAATTATGAATCAGAACCGCAAAAAATATTCATTTATTGTGGTGCGCCCAGCGCGTGATAATTGCGAGTGCAGCGAAGCAATCCATCCATCGCCAAGTCATTTTAGATTGCTTCTCTACCGCTCGCAATTATCACGGGGAATAACCCGCCATGGTAAACGAAAAGAGTCAGAGCATTTTTCATTGACGTAATCAATTACCGGGGAAGATTGCCGCGCTGCGCTCGCAATGACAGGTAGGCGCTGCGCTTACAATGACAAGTACGCTATTTCATAGCAATGACAAGAACTCTAAGTTTCATAGCAATGACAAGAACGCTATTTTCATAGCAATGACAAGCTGCTAGTTGTGTCGCATAATATGTCAACTTCGAAAGTTGAGCTATTAACATTACAAGTTTCGCACTGGAAAGAAATTCATAGCTTTCTCGTGCCTACTCCGTCGATCAATGATACCGCCTCAAAAGCTACAAATTTCTTTCAATGTCAACTGCGAAAGTTGAGTTAACATTAAGATTGAAACAGGGAATACAGAGTAATTCATTTCAGGGCTCCAAAAAACAGGGCTGCCTAAAAATGTGGCCTATTCCTAAAAACGGAAGCCCCAGAAGCACCAGAACGCTGTTTAGGGACACAGACAGTCATTAGACTACCCCCTAAAACAAACAGCTTTTAAAAAGCACATTATTAGCTGTCTGAGGGAAACAGGGTATTCCTTTTAATAAAGCGGCGACAGTCTGAAAGAAAAATATATTTAATTTCGTTTTGCGCCTTGAGTGAAGCGAGAGGAATGGGTATAAAAATGTCAGCTGCTTTTTTAAGCGGGGGTTCGTTTTAATAAACAGGCGGCGGGTTATAATGAGGCGCAGCCTCGTTGCAGCAGAATGTTGAAACTACTGAGCAGTTTCTTCTGGTGCTTAAAATCACCCACCTCGAGCGGCGGTGCGAAAGCAAATGCGCCGCTAAAAAAATACATTTGGATATGGAGGCAGTCATGATTTATCAAGCAGGCAAGTGTGATGTAGTAGTAATTGGAGCCGGGCATGCCGGGTGTGAGGCTGCGTTGGCCGCCGCGCGCATAGGCTGCGAAACTTTGCTGGTTACCATGAGTATGGAGCATATTGCGTTAATGCCTTGTAATCCTTCTATCGGGGGACCCGCCAAAGCACAATTGGTACGGGAGATAGATGCATTAGGGGGCGAAATGGCCATAAATATAGATAAAAGCAGTCTCCAGATGAGATTAATTAATACCGGCAAAGGTCCGGCAGTGCAAGCGCTAAGAGCCCAGGCCGACAAGCGGGAATACTATAACGAAATGCTTAAAACCTTACTCGGCGAAAGCAAACTGCATATATTAATGGCTGAAGTAGAAGATATCGAGACAGAAAATGAACAAGTGGTTGCGATAACTACAAAAACAGGAGCCCGGGTGGAATGCCGAGCGGTAGTAGTTACATCGGGAACTTATTTGAAAGGCCGTATTATAGTTGGCGATGTTATTTTTGATGGAGGCCCAGGCAATCAGTATCCTGCCGTAAAACTATCTGACAGCCTGAGACGAATGGGTCTGGAACTGGGCCGCTTTAAAACCGGAACCCCCCCGCGGATTGACCGCCGGAGTGTTGATTTTACAAAAATGGTAGAGCAGCCTGGGGATGAACGGATATTAAGCTTTTCCTATATGGGACAAAGAAATACCCGGCCCCAGCTTTCCTGCTGGTTAACCCACAGCCATGCCCGCACCCACCAGATAGTAATGGATAATATTGAACGCGCGCCCCTTTTTACAGGAGTTATAAAAGGCAAAGGGCCCCGGTATTGTCCGTCTTTTGAGGACAAGGTAGTACGCTTTGCCCATAAGGATGCCCACCAGTTGTTTGTTGAACCTGAAGGCCGAGACACTGATGAAATGTATGTACAAGGATTAAATACCAGTATGCCCGAAGATGTGCAAATGCAAGTATTGGAGAGTATTCCTGGTTTGGAAAATGTACGAATTATGCGAACTGGTTATGCCATTGAGTACGATTATGTAATTCCAGCGCAATTAAAATTAAGCCTGGAAACCAAAAAGATATCCGGATTATTTACTGCTGGACAGATTAACGGCACCTCAGGATATGAAGAAGCTGCCGCACAGGGCTTAATAGCTGGGATTAATGCTGCATTAAAAGTCAAAGGAAAAGATCCGTTCCTGTTAAAACGCAGTGAAGCCTACATAGGGGTCATGATTGATGACCTGATTAACAAGGATGCGGATGAACCTTATCGATTATTGACCTCGCGAGCTGAATACCGTCTCCTGTTGCGCCAGGATAATGCTGATTTAAGATTGACTGAGAAAGGGCGGCAAATTGGGCTGGTTTCGGATCAAAGATGGTTGGCGTTTCAGCAAAAGGTAGAAATTCTGGAAGTTGAGACTAACGAGATGAAGTTTACAACCTTTACACCGCTGGATAAAAAAATAGCAGAATTTCTAAAAAACAGGAACAGTGCGCCTTTGCGTGACAGGATATCGCTCTGGGAACTGCTGCGCAGGCCCGAAATAAATATCATGGACTTTGTGGAATTAGGCCTGCTGGCGGATAATGGCCTGGATATAATGGAACAGCTTGAAACCCAGGCAAAGTATGAAGGTTATATTAATAAGCAAATTGAACAGGTAAAAAAATTCGAAAAACTGGAAAACCGCCAACTGCCGGAAGATATAAATTACGATGAAGTATACAGCTTATCTAACGAAGCATTACAGAAACTAAAACTGGTACGCCCAATGTCAATAGGCCAAGCCTCAAGGGTTTCGGGGGTTAATCCGGCAGATATAAATGTTTTATTAATATTTTTAGAGAAAAAAAGAAGGAAATAAGAGGTTGAAGTGGAATATAATGTAAAAGAGTTTATAAGGATGTTACAGGAAGAAAATACTCTGCATAATCTCGTAAGCCGAAGAAGTTTTGATCAAGAAGTAGACAAACATATTGAAGATAGCCTGATTATGCTAAAGGAAATTAACTGGGATGGAAAAAGAGTAATTGATATCGGGAGTGGGGCAGGCTTTCCCGCTTTGATCCTGGCATTAGAATGCCCTGAAACAGAATTTACTTTATTGGAAGCCGACTTAAAAAAGAGTTCTTTTTTGGAGAAGGTTAAAGAACAATTGGCGCTGGCTAATGTTAGCGTTTTAAGGCAACGTGCTGAAGAAGTTGGACATGACCCCAAATATAGAGAATCTTTTGATATTTGCACCGCCAGAGCGGTTGCTAATATGAATATATTGCTGGAATATGGGTTGCCACTATTGAAAAAGGGAGGAAGTTTGATGCTTTGGAAGGGCCGCAACTATCAGGAAGAAGTAAAGGCAGCCGGATCAGCATTTGATATATTAGGTGGTACAGTCCAGCAGATATTATCTTATAATTTGCTGGACGAAAGAGACCGTGTCATCGTCATTTGTCAAAAAGATCAAGCTACCCCTGATAAATATCCGCGCCGGGTGGGAATACCGTCCAAGAGACCATTATAACGAGGTAAAAATATGTCCCCCGCTTATTTACAGCGTTCGGGTTCTAATCTCTAACCTCGTTGCAGCGGTGCAAAGAAAAAATATATATTTTAAGCTTTCTGTGCAAATCTCCCGCCTTTAGCTCTTTATTTATACATTGTGTCTTGCATGGTGGTTTACTAAAGAACATAGGAGGTGTTTATTGGTGTTAAAACAATTGGAGAAACTGTTAGGTAAACAAGGAGAAAGGAAGATTTGTGAAATTCCTCTGGACAAGCTCAGTCCCAATCCTTACCAGCCGCGCAGGCAGTTTAATCAGGCAGAATTACAGGAATTGGCGCAGTCTATTGAATCCTACGGCATAATTCAGCCCATTGTGGTTCGAAAGTTAGATGACAAATATCAGATAATTGCGGGGGAAAGAAGGTTCCGAGCTTGCTGTATGCTGGGTTTGAGTGCAATTCCAGCCATAATACAGGAAATGGAGGACGAGAAGGTTGCGGCAGTTTCTCTTATTGAGAACCTGCAGAGAAGAGAATTAAATTACTTCGAAGAGGCGAATGCCTACTGTGCCTTGATAAATAGCTTTGGCATGACCCAGGAAGTATTAGCACGTAAAATCGGCCGGAGCCAGGCAGCTATCGCAAATAAGCTGCGGTTATTAAAGATACCTGAGAAAGTTCGAAGTTTGATATTGACCGACCGAATTACAGAGCGACATGCCAGGGCTTTATTAAAACTTAATACTGTTGAAATGCAAATCGAGGTAATACATGAGATATATGAAAAGGAATTAACGGTTAAGGATACCGAAGAACTGGTGGAAAGGATCAGCCGCAATAATATTCCCCAGGCAATGAAATCTAAAGAAAGCGGCCAGAATGTATCCATGGTAATCCGGGATGCACGGATATTTTTAAACACTATAAGAGAAACTGTCAGACGCGCCCGACAGACCGGAGTGAATATTTTAATGTTGGAGAATGACAATGAAGATCAATATGAGATCGTTATAAAAATAGAAAAACAACGAAAAACCAACCGCCGTTTAGCTAAATAGTTACCCTTGAAAAATACCCCTGTATAATAATTTGAGATGTATAAATATGAGTGCGGATGTTGGCGGAGCATGGCAACAACACCCGGCGAAGGCAAGCAAGTGAGAGGGGGGGCGAGCCCAGCCTCGTTGCAGCGGTGCTAAACAAACTGCTCCGAAGTTTACTTAGATGCTTAAAAATAAGAATGCTTAAAATAGCATGCAATTAAATAATCTGCAACAAGTGAGTTAAACCGCGCTTTTTAAAACGTAAAAAGTGCGAGGGAAAACTCGCGTTTTTTTATTTTAAGATTATAGTATTAGCAGGATTTAACACAGTCCATGCGAAATACATTACTTATGTTTATGAAAGGCGGACCATTAATGACTAAGATCATTGCTATAACCAATCAAAAAGGCGGGGTGGGCAAGACCACGACTGCGGTCAATCTCTCAGCTTGTCTGGCCATAGAAAACCGCCGGGTTCTTTTGGTGGACTGTGACCCCCAGGGCAATGCCAGCAGTGGTCTGGGTATTAATCGCAAAAGACTAAAACAATGCACTTATAACATGCTGATTGAAGAAAGTACCGCTGAACAGCTTATCGTTAAAACCAAGCTTAAAAACCTGGACATTATTCCTGCTACCATTCAACTGGCTGGAGCCGAAGTAGAATTGGCCACGCGGGAGAACCGGGAGTTTACATTGAAGAAGGCATTGGATATGATCACCAGGGAATACGATTATATTTTTCTGGACTGTCCTCCCTCGTTAGGGCTTTTAACCGTTAATGCTATGGTTGCCAGCAGTTCAATAATTATACCGTTGCAGTGTGAGTACTATGCATTAGAAGGACTAAGTCAATTGGCGGACACAATATTTTTAGTACGAAAAAAACTCAACCCTCGATTAAAGATAGAAGGTATCGTCATGACAATGTTTGATGGGAGGACGAATTTATCAATTCAGGTAGTTGATCAAGTAAAGCGCTATTTTAGCAAGGATTTATATAGAACCATTATCCCCCGGAACATAAGACTGAGTGAAGCCCCTAGTCATGGCGAACCAATTGTAACATATGACCCTCGTTCCAAAGGGGCGGAAGTGTATACGGATTTAGCAATGGAGGTGTTGGCACGTGCTGAAAAGAGGCCTTGGTAGAGGCTTGGATGCATTGTTATCAAATGATCTTGATTTACAGGGCGATATACAACAGGTATGTCAATTATCTCCTGCAGTAATTAAGGCCGCCAAAGAACAACCGCGAAAGAATTTTGACCAGGAGGCGTTGCAGGAATTGGCCGACTCCATAAGGGAGCATGGAATGTTGCAGCCAATATTGGTTAGGCCGAATAAGGACGGTTACGAGATCATCGCAGGCGAACGGCGCTTCCGGGCTGCTCAAGTAGCGGGACTGACAAGCATTCCCGCAATAATACGTGAAATTGATGACACGAAAGCAGCAGAGATTTCTTTGGTTGAGAATATACAGCGTGATGATTTAACGGTCCTGGAAGAGGGTTATGCTTACAGGAATATGATTGATAGTTACGGATATACACAAGAGATGCTGGCTGCGAAGATTGGGAAAAGCCGGGCACATGTTGCAAACACTGTGCGAATATTAACATTGCCCCCTGAGATTATTAAAATGATAGAGCATGGACAGCTGACTGCAGGGCATGCACGAAGCATAATGGCATTGGCACATGCTAAAGAGCAGGTAGCAGCTGCGAAAGAGATCATTTCCGAAAAATTATCCGTACGAGCCACTGAAAAAAGGATTAAATTGGTTATTGAACGCAAGAAGAAATTTCCTGTCAAGGAAATCGAAATAGCAGAATTGGAGGAAAAGTTGGAAAAACACTTTGGAACCAAGGCTGAAATTATCGACAAACGACAGGGAGGCAAAATAGAAATAACCTACTTCAATGAAGAGGACCTGGAGCGAATTGTCGAGCTTATGGGCATTAAATAAGACTTGGGAAAGCAAAAATAACAAAGAGAAGCGGGTGGAATGTTTCACGTGAAACATTCCACCCGCTGTGCGTTAAAAATTTATTCCGAGAGCGTATTTCCAACCGTGTAAATGGTAATAATCTCCACAAACAAACTTAAGGAGATGTTTAGCATGACAAGGTTGGACGAGAAAGAAATGCAGTTGGTAAGCCTAATAAGCAAGAAGTGTTCCA
>JAQUBU010000120.1 GCA_028686565.1 Syntrophomonadaceae bacterium | reverse complement strand
CAAACCTGGCGCTTGCACCAGGGCTCATGGCGGGGTACTGTTTATTGATGAAATAGGTGAGCTTCATTCTCTCCAAATGAACAAACTGCTTAAAGTTTTGGAAGACCGCAAAGTAATACTGGAAAGTGCTTATTATAATGAAAATGACAAAAACACCCCCCAGCACGTTCATGATATCTTTACTAATGGCTTACCGGCAGACTTCCGTTTAGTAGGGGCTACTACCCGCATACCGGATGAACTTCCTCCAGCTTTGCGTTCGCGCTGCCTGGAAATATTTTTCAAGCCCTTGCAAAAGAATGAAATAAGAAGCATTATATTAACTGCTGTGAAAAAAATAAAATACGAAATGGATGATAATGCTTTGGACGAAATATCCAGGTATGCCAGTAATGGCCGTGAAGCCGTAAACATAGTTCAACTGGCAGCTGGAATGGCTCAGATGGAGAGTTTGAGCCGAATAGATTTGCGGTTAGTTGATAAAGTTCTGAATAATGGTCACTTTTCTCCGCGAGCCGAGGTAAAAATGAAGGAAAAGCCAGTAATCGGCGTAGTCAATGGTTTAGCGGTATCAGGTGCTAATTTAGGGACATTGTTGGAAGTTGAATCTGCTTGTATTCCAGTAGAAGCAGGAAAAGGCGGGTGGACTGTTACGGGAGTAGTCGAAGAAGAGGAATTTACCGGACATGATCGAAAATTTACCCGCAAGAGCATGGCCAAGGGAGCTGTGGAAAATGTACTTACAGTCTTAAGAGCAAATTATAATCTTAATATTGCTGATTATGATATTCATTTGAATTTCCCCGGCGGCATTCCGGTAGATGGGCCATCTGCAGGTGTAAGTATGGCTACCTCTATATATTCAAATCTTAATAATAAATTGGTTGACAATATGGTAGCCATGACTGGAGAAATCTCTGTTCATGGAAATGTGAAACCTGTAGGAGGAGTAATGAGCAAAATTGAAGCAGCGAGGCGGGCAGGTATTAAGAAAGTTATTATTCCGGCTGACAACTGGCTGGAGATATTCAAAAGCTTTCCGGATATATCAATAATACCGGTACATGAACTTGACGAAGTATTTAACCATGCTCTTTTGGATGGTTAGATTAACTATATTTCCCAGACTTGAACCTTGCATCCTTGCATGCATTTGAGACATATAGTAGAATGAATTTGCTTAGGAGGTGTATAAATGCTGGAGGAAAATCAAAGTAATATCCTTCGCGAAATTCCCATGTTACCTCTAAGAGGGGTGCTGGTTTTTCCATATACAGTTATTCATCTGGATGTAGGCCGGAAAAAATCCATAAATGCCATTGAAGAAGCAATGCTCGCTTCAAAGGAAATATTTTTAGCTACACAGAAAGAAGCGCAAACCGATGAACCGAGCGAGGATGATATTTATGAGGTTGGTACAGTTGCCGAAATCAGACAAATATTAAAAATGCCTGGCGGTACCATGCGTGTTTTGGTTGAAGGTCTTTGCCGGGCTGAAATTAAAGCATACCTGGTTTCTGAACCATATCTTAAAGTTCAAGTTGAAGAGTTTAGAGATGATAAAGATCGCAAGAATGCTGAAATCGAAGCATTAATGAGAACATTGGTTTCCCAGTTCGAGCAATATGTAAGAGTAAGCAAGAAAATACCACCGGAAACGGTAGTTTCCGTAGTAGCTATTGAAGAAGCCGGAAGACTGGCAGATGTAATTGCTTCGCATCTTTCCCTGCGTATTCATGAAAAACAGCATGTATTGGAATTACAGGATGTAACTAAGCGAGTTGATTACCTTTGCGAACTTTTGGCTAAAGAAATGGAAGTCCTGGAACTGGAAAGAAAAATTAATATTCGGGTTCGCAAGCAGATGGAAAAAACCCAGAAAGAATACTATTTGCGTGAACAAATGAAAGCAATTCAAAAAGAACTGGGTGAAAAAGACGAACGAACCAGTGAAGTGGAAGAACTGAAAGAAAAGATAAAGAAAGCAGCCATGCCTAAGGATGCTGAACAGAAAGCATATAAGGAACTGGAGAGACTTGAGAAGATGCCGCCAATGGTTGCTGAGGCCGTTGTTGTGCGTAATTATCTGGACTGGATATTAGCTTTGCCCTGGTCAACTGAAAGCAGGGACAGATTGGATTTGCGCGTCGCTGAGGATATTCTTAATGAAGACCATTATGGTTTGGAAAAACCTAAAGAGAGAATTCTTGAATATCTGGCTATACGCAAACTGGCTAAAAAAATGAAGGGCCCGATTCTTTGTTTGGTAGGACCGCCTGGAGTAGGAAAAACCTCACTGGGTAAATCAGTAGCCCGGTCACTGGGCAGAAAATTTGTACGTATGTCATTAGGCGGTATTCGTGATGAAGCTGAAATTAGAGGTCATCGCCGAACTTATGTAGGCTCGATGCCGGGACGTATCTTGCAGGGAATAAAGACTGCGGGTTCCAAAAACCCCGTTTTTCTTTTGGATGAGATAGATAAAATGACTATGGACTTCAGAGGAGATCCGGCTTCGGCTCTGCTGGAAGTGCTCGACCCTGAACAGAATAACGTTTTTAGTGACCATTACCTGGAAATACCTTTTGATTTGTCGAAGGTAATGTTTATTACCACTGCCAATTCCTATTACAATATTCCCAAACCTTTGCTGGACAGGATGGAGATAATTGAAATTGGCGGGTATACCGAAGAGGATAAACTGCGTATTGCAATGGATTATCTGGTGACCAAGCAAATTAAAGAACATGGTTTAAAAGATAGTAATATTAGTTTTTCAGAGGCCGCAATCCGTAAGATAATTCGCGAATATACCCGGGAAGCCGGGGTCAGAAGTTTGGAAAGACAGATTGCTTCAATTTGCCGCAAGGTGGCACGTCAGGTTGTAGAAAAAAAGGATACTTACTTGAATATCACAGCTCATAGCATCAATAAGTTTTTGGGTGCGGGAAGATATCGTTATGGAGTTAAGGAAAGTGAAAGCCAAATTGGGGTAGCAACCGGGCTTGCTTGGACCGAAACCGGCGGAGACATATTATCCATCGAAGTAGCCCTGCTAAAGGGCAAAGGGGTTCTAACGCTTACCGGTAAACTTGGAGAGGTTATGAAAGAATCAGCTCAGGCGGCGTTGACTTATGTACGTTCCAAAGCTGAGATTTTAGGCATCAAGAATGAAGTGCGGGATAAATATGACATTCATATCCATGTTCCCGAAGGAGCTATACCCAAAGATGGTCCTTCAGCAGGTATTACCCTGGCTTCAGCACTTGCTTCGGCTATGTCAGGAATAGCCGTAAAGAACAATGTAGCCATGACTGGGGAAATAACCCTGAGGGGCAGGGTGCTGCCAATAGGCGGGCTGAAAGAAAAGGTCCTGGCTGCTCATAGAGCGGGAATCAATACCATAATATTACCGATAGACAATAAAAAAGATTTAGCAGACATTCCGGCGGCTGTTAAAAGGAAAATGCGTTTTATTACTGTGAGTCACATGGATGAAGTATTAGCCGAAACACTGGTAAAGTTGGAAAGACCGGAATCAGGAAATGATTACAGAGATCTGATGCCGAAACCAGATGATAATAACATGGGTAAACCGGAGATAAATAAAGACTTATGTTAATTATTAAAAAAGCTGAGTTCTTGGGGGTTTTTGTAGATATCAAACTTTTGCCTGATGAAGGATTGCCTGAAATAGCTATAGTTGGACGTTCCAATGTAGGCAAATCCTCTTTAATAAACAAACTGGCTAACCGCCGAAATCTGGCAAAATCCAGTTCAACTCCCGGAAAAACCCGAACCATTAATTACTACCTTATTAATGAACAATTCTATCTGGTGGATTTGCCTGGCTATGGTTATGCCAAAGTAAGCAAAACTGAAAAGCTCAAGTGGAACCAGATGATGGAGAATTATCTTGCCAAGCGTGAACAGTTAAGAGGAGTAATTCAGTTAGTAGATATTCGTCATGCTCCCAGTGAAAACGATATCCTAATGAAAGAGTGGCTGGGACATCATAATATTCCCATACTAATTGTAGCCAACAAGATGGATAAAATATCCCGGGGTGCCCGGCAGCAACACAACTCGGTGATACAGAAATCATTGGGTATGCAGGCAGACGAACATCCTTTGGGTTTTTCCGCGCAAAACGGCGAGGGAGTAGATGAATTATTAGCCGCTCTGGAAGAAATTTTGGAAGTACCTGAAAACGTATAACGAGGCAAAATGATGTCCCCCGCTTCTTTAAGCGGTCGGGTCACCATCTAACAAAAAGGGGCAGGTTCTGCCTCGTTGCAGCGGTACGAAAGGATTGCTCCACAGGTTTATTACGATACTAAAGAAGCAAAAAAATAAGGGGTATACCCCTTATTTTTTTGTTATTCTTTTTTTCATGTAATCTATAAGTTCTTTTTCATTCTCACCATTAAGAGAATCGGTAAAGGTATCTAACATGTGAATTAACTGGGTAACTCCATCATCGTGTTCCATAAGTTCCCTTGGGGTACGATTGCCTAAATCACTTTGAGGGATGTCCAGCCATCTTTCACATTCTTTATCTTTTATAATCATAAACCATAAGTCAGTTAATTCAAGAGGTGGGTGCTGGAGCAGAAAACGGTTGTTCAGATTAATAATTTCTTGCTGGGGATTAGTTGATTTGATAAATTGTATTTGATTTAAAACATCATCAATAATTTCGGCACAGCTTAATACAGTATCATCTCCAACAGCAATTCTGACATAACCGTATACCTCACGAACGGGTTTAAACCAGCTGAAGCCTTCGGCTGTATGAATCAGGCTATACTCTTCACTGCTGTTTAATTTGTCTAGAAGGTTATTTTTTTCTTCATTATTGACGGAAAGGCATTTGATATCATTCATGCTGACTAATATTTTCTTTAGGGCATGATCGAAGATGCCATATAGAATCTCACCGTTAAACTTTAATATATTAACGACTTCATCATTATAAATTGAGCATAAATATTCAAAGTGTTCCTGGATAAACTCCTTTTGACCTGACTTGTTATCACTTATCAATACCATGCCTGAAAAAACACTTTCTCCGGTCATTTTGACCAGTCTCCCCATTATTAGGACTGCCTGTTCGGCCATATCGTCCTCCCATGGTTCCTTAAGCAGCACTTTAGATCGATTGGATGTAAAGATATCTTTTATTTCCAGGTGCATATCATTGAAGCCAGTTACTTCATAAACGGATAAATAGGAGAAGTTAAGAGAAGTTAAACAATCTGCCATGGGCAGCTGCATATAATTGCTGTTTTCCTTTAAATAATGAAATCCCAGGGTTTCTTCCTCGTCATTGGTCTTGTCAAACCATAACCAATCCGAAAGCAGGCTCTCATGCTCGGTGGGAAGTGATTTATCAACAGTGAAACGAAGAAACTGCTCCAGAGTAATTTTTCGTATCTTTTTAATCTGCTGTCCGTAAAATTGGTCAAGCTTGATTTTCATTGCAGTTAGTAACTGATTATAACGTGTAAAGGGATCATCGCTGAATTCACCTAAATCTTCCAGAACTGCACAGCATTTTTTGTATTTTTTTCCGCTTCCACAGGGGCAAGGGTCATTCCTGCCGATCTGGATTTCTTTCATCTAATATTGCCTCCTTGACTAGTTTTCAAACCTGGCTATAATAGTTTCTCCGCCTTTGACTTTTTGTCCCGGAACCACTTCGATTTTAGCATTGAGTGGCAGGTATAATTCAGTACAAGAGCCGAATCTTATAAGACCAAACCTTTCGCCGGTCTGCATGAAATCCCCTGGTTTTGCCCAGCAAACGATTCGCCTGGCCACCAACCCGGTTATTTGTATTACCAGTATTCTTCCATAATCAGAAATTAATCCAACATAATTTTTGGCATTTAGTTGGCCTGCTTCCTGTTTATATGCAGGTAAACACAAGCCTCCTTTTTTATCTACCCACTCTACAGTACCCGCAAGCGGCACACGGTTGACATGCACATTAAAAATACTTAAAAAAATTCGTACTTGCTGGGTTTGACTTTGCAGGTACTGATCTTCATATACCGTATTAATTTCCAGTATTTTACCATCAGCAGGAGCCAATACCATATTTTGCTCTGTCGGAATAAGCCGTTCGGGATTTCTGAAAAAATAGACGCAAAATAGGGTGAGCAGTAAAGGTATTAGTGAGAATTTATTGAAAGGACTAAGATATACTAAAAAGCTGATGATAGCAAAGCTGGCAATGATATGCCAGCCTTCTCTGGCAATGAAGCTTTTGTGCATTTTTCATACTCTCCTGAATTCAGTCTTTGGCTTTTCTATATGATAAGCCAAAGTTAATTATACAAAAAATCCAGGTTAATTGTAACTAATTGCGATTAATTATAAGTTAATATTTTAATAACTTGCACTATAGGGAATTATTTAAGTAAAATTTACATTATACAATGCGGCTTTATTCTAAAACACAAATAGATAGCTATCATTAATGGGGACATTGCCCGGGGGATTGTCTGGAACTAATAAGTTGTAAGGCATTGCCATAAAAGCATTCAAAGAAGTAAATCAAAGTAATTAAGGGGTGTGTCGCCTTACACCAAAATGGGGACATTGCCCGAGGGATTGTCTGAAACCAATAAGTTGTTAGGAATTGCCATAAAAGCATTTGAGAAGTAAATCAAAGTAATTAAGGGGTGTGTCCCCTTACATTAAAGGAGGAAATGATGATGTCGACCGCCCGAAACCTGCCCAGTGTTTATGAACCTTCCAGTGTAGAAAGTAAATGGTATGAATTCTGGAAAAGCAATAATTACTTTGCCCCCAGTGATGACTATGGGAAAAAACCATTTTCAATTGTAATGCCTCCTCCAAATGTAACAGGTTCACTGCATTTGGGCCATGCCATGGATATGACCCCCCAGGATATACTAACTCGCTGGCGCAGGATGCAAGGTTACAATGTACTATGGCTGCCGGG
>JAQUBU010000119.1 GCA_028686565.1 Syntrophomonadaceae bacterium | reverse complement strand
GCTACACCTTCATACAGTTCCCATAGAGCCTCGTTAATCATGACCTGGAGAACGCGGTTGGAAACAAAACCAGGAACATCCTTTCACCATACCGGCACTTTGCCCATCTTAATGGAAACTGCTTCAATATCCTTGTATACTTCGTCGGTAGTAGCCAAACCTCGAATTATCTCTACCAGTTTCATAACCGGAACCGGATTCATGAAATGCATCCCAATCACTTGTTCCGGACGTTTGGTAGTGGCCGCTATCTGGGTAATGGGCAATGAAGATGTATTGCTGGCTAAAATTGCATGGGGGGGCGCTATTTTATCCAGTTCACTGAATACTTTTTTCTTGATATCAAAGTTTTCAACAATGGCCTCAACCACCAGATCACAATCTGCTGCGTCTTCCAGACTTACAGAGGGTTTGATTCTTCCTAAAATCGCTGCCTTCTCATCTTCAGTTTTCTTGCCTTTGGATACATCCCTTGTTAAATTCTTTTCAATCAAGGCCATACCCTTATTAACCAGATCCATATTTATATCATATTGAACTGTTGCATAACCGGCCTGGGCTGATACTTGTGCTATGCCTCCACCCATTTGGCCGGCACCGATAACCATAATCTTTTTGATCTCCATTAAAACATCCCCTCCTGTTATTTAGATAACTTCAGTTTTAAGGTTCAACCTTTATCAACATGGCATCGCCCTGCCCGTGACCGGAACAAATTCCGCATACTCCCAGACCGCCGCCGCGGCGTCTCAATTCATAGGCAAGGGTCATTACTATGCGGGCGCCGGTAGCGCCGATAGGATGACCATAAGCTATAGCACTCCCGTTTACATTGACCTTTTCAATCATTTCCTCCTTGCTCATTCCCAAAATAGCACGGGCACTTACCAAGACTACTGCTGCAAAGGCTTCATTGATTTCAATCAGTTCAACATCTTTATAGGTAAGGTTGTTCTGTTCCAAAACTTTCTTGATAGAAAGTCCGGGAACTGTTGCTATATCTTTGGTCCACTGCGAAACCTCAGCATAGTCAATAACTGTAAACAAGGGCTTCAAGCCTAGCTCATCAGCCTTTTCCCGGCTCATCATCAGACAAACATCGCCACCATCATTAACGCCCGGTGCATTACCAGCAGTAACACTGCCCGGCTGGCCAGTAACCGTACTCTTGTGATTAAAAACCGGCGGCAATTTAGCCAGGGTTTCCAATGTTGTCTGCGGTCTGGGTCCCTCATCTTTGGCAAATACTTCTTTCCCTTTTTTAATCGCAACCGGGAATATCTCATCATCAAGTCGGCCAGCTTCCATGGCTGCAACCGCCCTGCTCTGAGAAATGTAGCCCCAATCATCATTATCCTGACGGGTAAAGCCAAATTCATCACTGGTCTCAGAGCCATGTATCGCCATATGCCGGTTATAGAAGGCATCCCAAAGTCCATCATAGACCATCAAATCGACACAATCGGCATTCAAAAGACCCATTCTCTTTCCATATCTCATGTCGGGAAGTGCAAAAGGACAGTGGCTCATGCTTTCCTGTCCGCCTGCTATAACTATGTCAGCTTTCCCGAGGGCTATAGCCTGAATTGCCAGGTCTATGGTTTTGATTCCTGAAGAACATACCTTGTTCACGGAAATTGCTGGTGTGGACTCTGGGAGTCCTCCTAATATACCCGCCTGACGGCCGGGAATCTGACCATTGCCAGCCGGCACTACCTGTCCCATATAGAGATAATCCACATCCTCAGGTTTAACCTTTCCATTGGTCCGTCTCAGTACTTCCTGAATTGCCAGCGCACCGAGCTGAGGAGCATCATATTCTTTGAGTTTTCCGCCGACAACTCCGTAAGGAGTTCTGCAGGCTTCCACACATACAACTTCTCTAAACTTTTTATACACATTACCAACATTACGACCCATTCCCTGGTAATCAGGTTTCCTTTCCCCGAAACCGGTTACTGGTATGTTTTTGGGGTAATCTGCCCGTTTCATTTCAAGTTTCTGTACATAATCCGACATTATATCTCCTCCTAATTCAGCTTCCATTTATTTTCCACTTTCGTTCTCACATAAAAAATGCTCTGCAAACAAGACAAGAATTACTTCACTCTCACCTCCTTTTAAAAACAAAATGCCCCGACAGACTAATAATCTGGCGGGGCTCATTGGCTCTCATTGCAGAATTGAAAACATATTAAATTACTTTTATAAAATCCATATAATTTGTAATAGTTATTTAAGCATGCGCTCCATCACCTTTGAGCTGCTGATAATGCTAAATCCCTGCTTTTCTTTCTTCTTGAGGCTATTGGTTAACCCACAACGTGGGCATTTGATTTCAAGTTCTTCACACTCACGGTATTTCCCCAGCAATTTCTGACAGCTTTTGCATCGGAAGTCTTTCAATCTTTCCACTCCCTTCAAATTCGACATTTTCGTAAATAAAAAACCCCGCTTGAAAAAAATATCTTGCGGGGCTCATTGGCTCTCATATACAAGGATTGATATCATATTTGGTTATGAAGTATTAAGTGATTTAACAGGGCAATCAAAAAGCAGTCAACCTTAAAATCCCCTGCCCTCAATTAATATGCAAAAGATTTTGTGCTATTACACCTTTTATATTTAAACTTCAAGCCCTCTATGTTTGGCTTTCGTTTCTAATCTTTTAATATGCAATTTGCATGCCAAAGTAACTAGAAACCAATTAGCATTAAGCATTTGAAATTGCGTGAAGTGTGAAGAAGCTGACTGCAGAAGGATTAACAGGTTTGAGAATTGCCCATAGTTTATTTGAAAACTATGGGCAGAAATTGTGTACTATATTGCAATCGTTGCATATATGCAACAAGGGTTAATTTTGGCGTTCTGGTCGGTTTGCCTTATTATTCCTCTATTGAGACATGATATATATTGTTGTCTTTTATAATCGCCCTCTACTGCCAAGGATATTGCGATTTCAAATATTAGTATTAAAATACTGTTTTTCCCGACTTAAAACACATTGCGCAAATGCAACATTCTTCAGAAATGTCCTGTTGCATTTGCGCAACGCTTTGTTGTGGTTCTGCAGTGTTTTTTTAATCAGTACTTCATCTATTTCCCAGACGAAGAAATACCATATTTGGCGGCCTTTCTAACAATCGTAGAAGCATCTATTTTAAGCTCCTTGGCCATTTGCCGAGTTGTGCGGCATTGAGTATAAGCCTTCTGTAAAAGCTGCTTTTCCAAACTTTCAATAGCATCCTTTAACGGCAGGATCGCTGAAACTGAAACCTGGGGAGAAGCCCCCAGGACCGCTGTACCCAGATAGGACGGCAGGTCATCTATCGATATTATATCCTTGGGAGTAATAACCACCAGTCTTTCAATCAAATTCTCTACTTCCCGAACATTGCCCGGCCATTCATAAGCCATAAATGCATCTACAACATTGGGAGAGATTCTTTTATTTAATTTGTATTTGCGGTTAAATAGTTCCATAAAATGTACTACCAGCGAAGGAATATCTTCTTTACGTTCACGAAGCGGCGGCAGGATAACAGGAATGACATTGAGACGATAATACAAGTCTTCCCGAAACAGCTTCTTCTGCACCATCTCTTGTAAATCGCGATTGGATGCAGCTACTATGCGAACATCGACTCTAAGGGTCTGCCGTCCCCCCACCCGGTTAATCTCCTTGCTTTGCAGCACGCGTAATAGTTTAACTTGCAAATTAAACGGCAAATCA
This sequence comes from Syntrophomonadaceae bacterium, assembly GCA_028686565.1. Taxonomy (GTDB): domain Bacteria; phylum Bacillota; class Syntrophomonadia; order Syntrophomonadales; family Syntrophomonadaceae; genus JAQUBU01. The sequence continues at coordinate 3,256 of JAQUBU010000119.1, read as the reverse complement.
CCGATTTCATCTAAAAACAAGGAACCGCCGGAAGCCAGTTCAAAATAACCGGCTTTGCCTTCTTTCTTGGCACCTGTAAAGGCTCCATATTCATAACCGAACAACTCCGATTCCAGCAGGTTTTCGGGAATTGCACCACAATTAACTTTTATTAATGGTCCCTTGCTGCGCGGGCTGTTATTGTGAATAGCCTCTGCAATCATTTCTTTGCCGGTTCCTGATTCACCGCTTATCAATACTGTCGAGTCTACCCCAGCCAGCCTTATCACGGTATCCATAAGATTTCTCATCCGGGATGATTTGATTATAAGTTTATCGGTCCCGCTGTACATTCTCAGGGTGCGCAGTTGGCTTTCATAGTGCTGAGTCAAGCCCTGGGCTTGTTCCAGCTTTTGTTTAAGCATGTTCAACTCGGTAATATCACGAACATTACATACCACCCTGAATATATTGCCTTTTTTATCAAATACCGGGTTGCCGGTTGCCAGCGTTATTTTGCCATTCCGGTATTCTTGCATAATAGTTACTATTTGTTTTTTCCTTATGGCAAGGGAACTCACTGATTCAGAAACCAAACCTTCACTTTCGATATCATCAACATTGCGACCCATGAACTCTTTAGCGTCAATACCCATAATATTTTGGAAAGCCTGATTTACCCGTAAAGTCACACCTGTGCCATCGGTAATATATAAACCATCAAAAGAAGATTCGATAATTGCATCCAATTCTTCATTTAATTCCTTAACATACTTGAGTTCACGGGATAGTTCCTCTAGTTCGGAAATATCCTGGAGTACCGCTACAGAACCGATTATCTTGCCATTTTCGATAATTGGGGAACGGTTTGAAATGAAATAGTGATCATTAAGCAGAATTTTTTGCAAAGGTTCAACTTTGCCGGTTTGAATAATACTGGTAAGACGACTTGTAGGGAAAACTTCATCTATGCTCTTGCCTTTGACATCCTCTGCCTTAACCCCCAAAAGCTTTTCTGCTGAACGGTTGAAAACCCGGATTCGGGAGTGCTCATCAACTGAGACAATCAAGTTATGAGTCGAATTTATAATAGTATCAAATTCATTTGATATATTGCGGTAGGATTCCAAGAAAACCCGGGCAAGATCAGTGCGGGTTATCATACCTACTATGCCATTTTTATTTACTATTGGTAATCTGCCGATACCTGGATGCAGCACATCTTCAATTTCATCATCCGGGTGACCGATGATTACATTACAGTTCATCAGGTTTTTTACCGGTTCTTTTATATCAATACCTTGCGCAACCGCCCGGTAAACGTGAGTCTTGGTAAAAAGTCCAATAACCTGGTTATTCTCAGCTATAACCGGCGCACCATCGATACTGTACTCCATAAACAGAGCTACCGCTTCCTGAATTGATTGATCGGGTTTCAATAATACCGGGTCAGGAGTCATTATCTCACCGAGTTTCATATGCACCACCTCTTGTTTAACATAACATATTAAGCAACAAAAATGAAACTGGCGGTTTAGCATATTCTTATTCAATCCCTGAATCCAAACGGTAAGAGTAATAAAAAAGCACTCCGTTACAAGTACGGAGTGCTTTTTTATTACTCTTATTTCATTAGTTTCACATTGCTGGCCTTAAAAACCAAGGTGACTATATCTCCCACTTTTTTTCCGCTTTCCATGAATCTTTTCAAAGACATCATGGAACTTATTTTATTATCACCGGACTTTATGGTAAGTATTGCCATTTCCTCGCCTTCAACTACACTTGTGATACGACCACTCAAACGGTTTATCAGGCCCATATTAGCTTCAATGGACCATTGTACTTTAGGGGCTCTGGTTTCCGTCTTTTCCAAAATTGATACCGCATTATCGCTTGAGGATTTCTTAGCCGGCCGCCCTTCCTCAAGCTCATAATACTCGTGATAGATATTGCATTCCGCTTCACTTCTGCCGCAAACCCCGCACGCCTCACAAACATTACAATTCCAACTTAAATCTTGCATAAAATATTCCCCCGTTTAATTTTAAATTTTAGAGTTCGTCCCGCTTTGCTACTATCTATTTTAATACAAAATTTCGATTTTAAAAATTTATTTATTTACTCCATAATCATATTTTTACTTTTTTTGCTAAATTTGTTTATTTTGTAAATGCGCAGGGCATGCAATCTTTATTCTATAACGCCCTCAACTATTAAATCGGCGCTATATCTATTGTTTATTGCAGGCATGGGGGTATACTAAAGAAGTGTTATTTTCTAATAAATGATTCACCCAACTGATTTCTGGTTGCAGCCAGAACCGCTTTTAAAACGGGTAAATAACCGGTATCCATATGCGGTTCCTGCCCGGCCTCAATTTTTCGAATAGTCTCTTCAACCGGTACCACGCGAAACTTGAGTCGGCCGTTCTCTCGATAGCTATGAGAAAAAGTAGGGGTGTAAGACATGGAATCCATAACCGTCTGATTACTGGCAAAATCCTTCGTGAATTTCAGCTTTAAAACTATACCGCTATTACGTTCTTGACCAATCTGATGACTGATAAAATTGCCCATTGAATAAATAACAAATTTTTCCTTATTATCCACTTTAAGAACTTCCTTGGTTTGTATGACATGAGGATGGCTCCCTAATATAACATCTGCACCAGCCTCCAGATACTCTTTGGCCTGCAGCTTCTGTTCATGACTAGGCAAAGGATTGTATTCGAGTCCCCAATGCAGAATTAATACTACAATATCCGCCTTGGCCCTTATAGTCTTTATGTCGGCCAATATCTTGTCTTTATCCATAATATTAACCAGAAAAGAGTACCGGGGTGCTATCGGTATCCCGTTAGTACCATAGGTATATGCGAGATAAGCCACCTTTACCCCCTTGATATCTTTAATTAAGAATTCGCTGCACTCTGCGGCACTTTTATATGTTCCAAGCGTTTCAAGTCCCGCCGCTCTCAGTACATCAAGGGTGCGCAAAGCCCCCTTGGCTCCCCGGTCCAGGCAATGATTATTGGCACTGACTATCAAATCGAACCCGGCATCTTTAAAAGCAGTAGCAACTGCATCAGGGCTATTGAACAGCGGATATCCGGTATAGCCGCTCTCGGGCCCTGCCATGGCTGCTTCAGAATTGGTGCTGCTATAATCCCCTTCGGCAATTAGACCCTTTACCTCTGTAAAAAAAGTATCGAAACGATAGCTGCCATCTGCTTGCAGCCCTGAACTGATTTGGGTATTATGCATCAAACAATCAC
>JAQUBU010000118.1 GCA_028686565.1 Syntrophomonadaceae bacterium | reverse complement strand
TATCCGGAGATGAAAAGCCTGTATTTGATGATGCAATCGAGCAAATTGATGTAATGGAAGTTATTAAATCCGGCCGCGATGAAATTGCCAGAAGGAAAAGAGAGTATATGGAAAGATCAGCTTTGCAGGGGAAAGAGCGATAGAACAATGAGAGGTGAATAAAAATGCTCAGTATGCGAGCACGGCTATTGAAGTTTCTAATGCAAAACCGCAATCAATTCCGATTGCGTTCGAAGAATGAAGATATTGATTGGAATAGCTATGAATCCATACTCCGTTTCCGGCAGGAGGTAGAAGACGGTGCGGGGAAGTTTGGCAAATTGCCGGAAGGTATTGAAATTTCTCCGGTCAATATCAGCGATATGCTTGCCGAGTGGATTGTTCCTGCCGGAGCCAGCAAAAATAAAGCTATATTATATTTTCATGGCGGGGGCTATGTTACCGGTACCTGCCAGTCACATCGAGGGATTGTTGCCAAGTTTGTCAAAAATAGCGGGATATCCGCATTGCTGTTTGAGTATCATTTAGCCCCGGAGCACCGTTTTCCTGCAGCACTAAATGATTCGCTGGCAGCTTATAGCTACTTATTGGCTCAAGGTATTAATCCTGCCCAAATTGTATTTGTAGGTGATTCGGCTGGCGGGGGGTTATTGTTAGCCACATTGCTGGCTTTGCGGGACAAAGGCATAGTTCTGCCTTCAGGAGCTGTAGCATATTCTCCGGTGACTGATTTTACATGCACCGGCGAGTCATATAAGACAAATGCCAAGGTATGTTTGGCTCCCCAGGGATTGGCTTATGCTTGTGCTAAACATTATGCTGGTGATATGGATCTGGAATTTCCTTATATATCGCCGCTTTTCGGGCAATTACATGGCCTTGTGCCCCTTTTGATATATGTGGGAGGAGATGAAACACTTTTGGATGATTCAATCCGGTTTGCTGAAAAAGCACAAGCTGCAGGTGTGGATGTTACATTGAAGATCGGTAAGGGGTTATTCCATTGTTATCCGGCTATGGCACCGCTCTTCCCCGAGGCAAGCAGGGCAATGGAAGAAATTAGCAATTTTATCAGGAAAAAGACAAGTTCAAATAATTAATAGATTTGATCAGGGACAGGGTTCCAATTCCACCCGGTTACGGCCATTTTGTTTGGCGCGGTACATGGCGATATCTGCCCGGTGAATAGCCGTTTCTATATTCACATCGGTTGCACAGCAATCAGAAACGCCAATACTGATGGTAATGTCAAAGGAGATGTCCTCACATTGAATAGGCTGCTCAGCTACTGCCTGACGCAGCCTTTCTGCTGTCTTGCAAGCTTCATCTATATTGGTTTGGGGAAGTACTACCAGAAACTCTTCACCCCCCAGACGACCCAGAGAGTCAATATTGCGCAGCAAGTCGCTGCATTCGGAGGCCAATTGCCGAAGGGCCTGGTCGCCCACCGCATGACCATGGTTATCATTGACTCGTTTGAAGTGATCGATATCTATCATCAACAAGGACAGGGGCTGGCTGTAGCGGTTGCAGCGGATAAACTCATTGTTGCCAATTTCTATAATTGTTCTGCGGTTATAGATTCCGGTAAGGGCATCCATGGTAGCCAGAGTTCGCAGATCTGACTCCATTCGCTTGCGTTCGGTGATATCTTCGGCCATGACCAGCAAGTGCTGCTCACCTTTACTGTAAAAAGGAGTGAAATAGGAATTCAAACAGATATCTAATCCGGACATTGTCTTCGTAAGTATTTCGCCGCGCATGGTTTGTCCAGTATTCAGAGCTTCTTCAGCCATTGCCAGAGGTCCGTATTTTTGCCATATGGGAGTAGTACGAAAATTATGCTTCATTAGCTCTTCAATAGTAGTATCGGCAATTTTGGCAGCAGCAGCGTTGGCCATTACGCAGGGACCGGAAGCCTTGAAAGTAAATATGGCGATTAAAGAATCGGTTATTATTTTTCGATTAAGGTCCAAGGCATCTCTTAGACTCTGTTCTAATCGCATACGTTCTGTGATATCATGGATAATCGAAAATAGATAGGCTTTTTTCTTGATTTTAACAGGGCCGCTAAAAACCTCAACATCACGAATCTCACCACTGGATAATCGATGGCGGAAGATAAAACTCTTGCGCGCTTCTTGTTTTGCTTTTTGCATTTCATTATGTATTTCTTCCGGTGACAATTGATTAATCTCGAAGATTCTTTTGCGAATAAGCTCTTCTCTGGTATAGCCGTAGTAACTGGCTGCAAATTGATTGGCATCTACTATTTGCCCGTTTTCAGGATCAATAATAAGCATGGGGGAATGATTATTTTGGAATATGCTATGGTAACGATCTTCACTCTCGCGCAAAGCATCCATCAATTGTTCTAATTGATTTTGATCAAAGGACGCTGATGATTTATCTTTGGACATCCTGCTCACAACCCCTCATATAACCAGAATTTTTAAGCTTTCCGTATTATAAAAATGCAGAGAAAATCGAAAGCAGCATATAATAAACGAATAATGTCTTATTATATCATGCCTGATAGTTATTTATCGGAGAAAAATGTTGTATACATTACAAAATTTCTATTTCAGCTGTAATAGGCAGGTGATCTGAAGCCATTGAATCCATGATGAAGTAGTTAGAAGGCATGCATTGGTGGTTGGTAAATATGTAATCGATTCGTGCGGCAGGTTTTATTGCAGGAAAAGTATTTGTTTGGGGACCAGAATTTTTACAGAAAGTATCAGTGAGATTTTCAGCTAATAGTCTTGTTTCCGGGCGGTTGACAGTGGCGTTGAAATCACCCCCCAGAATCGATGGACCGGGAATAGATAGGACCAGGGGGAGAATCACGTTCTGGACTTGTTGTAAGCGTACATCTTGTTTCAAACCTAAATGGGTATTAAATACCGCTAGCAGAGTTCCTTTTATCATTATTTCTGCCTGTAAGCAGCGTCTCGGGTCTATAGCATCGGGAAGGATATGGTTGGCTATCTTCACAATAGGGTAACGTGATAATATGCCGTTGCCATAAGAACCAATAGGGTATGAGCGTACACTCCCGTATATCCAGGACATACCCAGGTCAAAGGCTAATCGCTGAACTTGCATTACCAGGTGAGTTGGCATACGGAACATGTCTACTTCCTGCAGGAATATCACGTCTGCATCCATCTGGGATAGTACCTGGGAGGTTCGCTTAAGGTCCAACACTCCGTCCATTCCTTTACCATGTTGAATATTGTAGCTGGCAATTCTCAATTTTTGCATAATTTCATCGCCGCCTTAATTAAAGTTTCAGCCCGGTATCCTGTATTTTTTGCCGTAAAAGCTCTTCTGAAGGCATATCATCAGGGCTTATAATCAGGTGCTGCAAACCTGCTTCTTCCAGAGCACGTTTACCGAAGCTGTCCGAATTCTGGTTGAGAACGACCAGAACTGGTTGCAGAGACGGGAGTTTGCATAGCAGACAGTCTGCCTGGCTGCTTCTTATCCGTTTATTATATTCGTGAGGATTTTTAGTACCAGATTTAAGCTGAAGAATTTCCGACAAGCCGATTTTGGGAAAAACCACATAATTACTGCCTGCCAGGATTTTTTGGAGGAGTAAATATAGTGCCATATCTGATTCTGATAGCAGGTAATTCCGGGGCTGAAATGGCATATCACTAAGATCAATCCAGGCACCGCTGACATCTATCACTTCACCGCTTGCATTTTTTTGCTGGTTCTTGTTTCGACTTTCTTTATATATATCAGTTAGCAGTTTTCCGGTAATTAGCAAAATAATAATTATGATAAGCTGTCCCATATGATTATCTACCTCCCTTAATAAACCTTCATTTTCTCTCATTATCTATTGATATCACAGTATTTCATTTTGTTAACGAAAAGCATTTCTCCTAAAAGATTTAAGGTTTAAATACGTTTTTAAAAGTATTTCTATATCCACTTATTTTAAGTCTACAATAATTCTGGATTATTAAACAAAAAAATTCTAAACAATAAAAGCATACACTATAGATTTACCTGTTAAGATTTAAAGTATAGAATATAACGAGGTAAAAAGATGTCCGCCGTTTCAAACGGTGGTGTTCCTATTAACAAAACAGGTGGCGGTTTCTAATCCCCCACCTCGTTGCAGCGGTGCTAAAGAAACTGCTCCGCCGTTTCTTCCGATGTTTAAAAAGCAGGCTGCCCGGTATAGCGAGGGAGGATATGATATGAAGTGTTTTTATACTATCTTGATGGCAGTTCTCTTTTGGTCACTGGGATTCTTGCCGGTAGATGCAGCTAGTTCAGCCAAGTTGCTGGCAAAAAATCTATATTTATATGTTGATGGCAAAGCGGTTAATTTTCCCGACCAGAAACCCTATGTAGACAGCAGTGAGCGCGTAATGGTACCGGTTCGCTTCCCGGCTCAGACTTTAGGTGCCAAAGTGGGTTATGATTTCAGTGATCCTGAGAACCGGGAGGTATATATCCAGCGGGAGGCCAGCGGGAAGCTTGCAGCAGTTGATATAATCTTAAAAATTGGTGATGAAAAGGTGAGAGTAAACGGTAAAACCAGGTTGATGGATACCGTAGCGATAGCAGCCAATGGCCGCACCATGGTCCCGGTGCGTTTTGTTTCCGAGTATTTGGGTGCCGAGGTTCGCTGGCATGATGCCAGTAAGGCGGCACATGTCTTCAGTAAGGGTCAAAGCAGTGAAGAGCAGGATGAGATTATCATTGATACAGCTAAGAGTCTCGGTATTAAGAAACCGGTTATTCCGGTTAGCCCGCAGAGGCCTTCGGTACCGACTATTAAATCGGTCCAGAAGGGCAGCTAGCAAGAGGAGACAAAGATTTAAAAAAGGAGGCATTTTTTGTGAAATACCAGAGCAGCAGAGGGAAGTTTAATTCCATAAGTGCAGCTGAAGCGATTAAGATGGGAATATCTCCTGATGGTGGTCTGTTTGTACCTGATTATATTCCCGAGCTTAAGGAAAAAGATTGGCAGCTTATGGAATCTGAGAATTATCAGGAACGGGCTTGCCGCATATTGCGCTACTATTTAGGTGATTTTAGCGATGAAGAAATTAAGAATTGTGTTTACGATGCATATAATGACGAAAGTTTTGATGATGAGCGTATTGCACCTTTGGCGGAATTGAAACCTGGCGTATATATTCAGGAGTTATGGCATGGACCGACTTCGGCTTTTAAGGATATGGCTCTGCAGCTTCTGCCTCAGCTAATGACAACAAGTGCCCGAAAGACTGGAGATAACGGGGAAATTATTATTTTGGTGGCTACTTCCGGAGATACCGGCAAAGCAGCTCTGGAGGGCTTTAAAGACATTGCGGGGACCAGGATAATCGTATTCTATCCCGAAGATGGAGTCAGCGAAGTTCAAAAACGGCAAATGATTACTCAGGAAGGTAAAAATGTTTATGTGGCAGCAGTTAGCGGCAATTTCGACGATGCTCAGACAGGAGTTAAAAATATTTTTGCTGATCATGCCTTTGCCGAACGCTTGAATAAGCAGGGAATGAAATTATCCTCGGCAAATTCGATTAACTGGGGAAGATTGCTGCCGCAAATCGTTTATTATATTTCGGCCTATGTGGAACTGAGGGCCAAGAGAAAGCTGGTCAGTGGGGAACCGGTTAATATCGTCGTGCCAACTGGAAACTTTGGCAATATTCTGGCTGCCTATTATGCCAGTCGAATGGGTCTGCCCGTTCATAAACTGATCTGTGCATCCAATACCAATAAGGTGCTGGATGATTTCATTAGGACCGGAATATATGATCGCAACCGCAATTTTGAAAAAACCATTTCACCGTCCATGGATATCCTTATTTCATCAAATCTGGAGCGTTTGCTTTATGAAATCACCGGACATGATGCGGCGCGGGTTGCAAGCTGGATGGAAGAACTCAAAACCAGCGGCCGTTATGAAGTGGATGCAGTTTCATTGACCAGGATCAAGGATTTGTTCTGGTCGGAATTCTGTACCGATGAGGACACTATTAAAACCATCTCAGCATGCTGGGATAAGCAGGGTTATTTATTGGATACACATACCGCCGTGGCTGTAAATGTTTATGAGAAGTACCTATCTGAGAGCAAGGACCGGGTTAAAACCATAATTGCCTCTACAGCCAGTCCATTCAAATTCGGGAGCAGTGTGGCTCAGGCGGTGCTTGAGCCAAAAATTGTATCCGGACAGGATGAATTTGCCTTGCTGGACCAGCTTTCTGCAGCAACTGGAGTGAAGATACCAGAAGGGATAAAAGGTTTGGAAAAAAGGCCGGTTCTGCACAATACCTTAAGCACTCGTGATGGAATGCAGGACACGGTAGCGGCTTTTCTGGAATGACAAGGGTGCTGACAAGGGGACGCTGACAAGGGGACGGTTCTTCTGTCATAATGTCATAGAATATGACATTATGACAGAAGAACCGTCCCCTTGTCAGCGTCCCCTTGTCAGCACCCTTCTCAACCCTTTATGAAAAGCTCCATTAGTTCATGTCCCTTGGCAATGAAAGGTCCCTGACTGGAAGTTATTTCATTATATGCTTCCAATCCATTGCTGATTGCCTTATTTTTGTCAAAAATCATAAACGGTACTGGTTCGGATGAGTGAGTTTTAATAGCTATAGGTGTAGGATGGTCGGGCAGAATCATCACGCGCAGCTCGCTAAAGTGCTCCATTTCTGCCATGACCATTCCCAGTACTTCCCGATCTATTTGTTCGATACTCCAGATTTTATCTTTCAGGCTGCCTTGGTGTCCTGCTTCATCAGGAGATTCAATATGAAGATAGACAAAGTCCTGCCCGCGTTTTAGTTCATCCAAAGCGGCCTTTGTTTTACCGGCAAAGTTGGTAACTATACTGCCAGTGGCTCCTGTTACCGTAACTGGAGTCAAGCCAGCACATATACCCATACCTCTTACCAGATCAACTGCCCCAACTACCGAGCCTTTCAAACTGTAGCGATCCTGAAAACT
>JAQUBU010000117.1 GCA_028686565.1 Syntrophomonadaceae bacterium | reverse complement strand
CTTGATTTCAGAATCAGTCAGTGGTAATATTAGTAAAATTTTGTGTACAATTTTGTGCTCAAGGAGAAAGCAATGGAAATATTTCGTATTCAGGACAAGATAATAAGCTGGCAGAAGATTGAAAAAACATTGCGTAAAGCATTGTTAATGCGATCCAAGGGCTTTTCCCAGCAGGAAATAGCTGATCGGTTGAGCATCGATCGGACTTTCATTTCCAGACTGGAGGGTATAGGTGAACTCCGTAAGGGTCAATCTATAGCCTGTATTGGCTTCCCTCTTCAGAATAAAGATGAGATAAGGGATATCTTGGAAAAAGAAGGGGTAGACTTTATATTACTAATGACTGAAAAAGAGCGCTTGGATTTTGTGAATAACCTCAGCGGCAAAGAGCTGCTGAATGTATTGATGGACTTGACTGCACGAGTGAGATCATATGAGGTAGTTATTGGCCTGGGTTCCGATGAACGCTTGAAGCTCATCGAAGGAGTTTTGGACGGTCAGTTCATAGGTCTGGAGATCGGGGCATCGCCGATTACCGAGGATAAATGGGTTGACCCCCAGGAAATCCGCAAAATATTGCGCTCTATAAAGTCCGCAAGGTAGTTCGGGAATGAATTTAAATATTTCGAAAGACTTCTTTTAGGAGGTTTGAGTTTTGAAGCATATAGTTAGTGTCAGTTTGGGCTCATCCAAAAGGGACCATGCATTTGAGACTGATTTTATGGGCGAAAAATTTCGCATCGAACGCATTGGAACTGATGGCGACTGGGACAAAGCTATAAATCTGATTCGCAAGCTGGATGGCCGGGTGGATGCTTTTGGCATGGGCGGCATTGATTTATACATATATATAGCGGGCAAGCGTTATATGATTAAAGATGCCCAGCGCTTGAGCAGAGAAGCCAGAAAAACTCCCATGGTCGACGGCAGCGGTTTGAAGAATACCCTGGAGCGCAAATGTATTATGGATGTGCAGCATGAGGGGATACTTGATCTTAAAGGAAAGAAAGTATTGATGGTCTGTGCGGTGGACCGCTTCGGGATGGCCGAAGCCTTTGCCGAAATAGGAGCAGAACTGACCCTTGGAGACTTTGTTTATACGCTGGGTGTTCCGATACCCATGCATTCACTCAAAACATTAAAGATTCTGGGCAGTATGGTAGCTCCATTTATTGTGCGGATGCCCTTTGATAAACTTTATCCTACCGGCAGCCAACAAGATGTAATAATTCCCAAGCATTCGAAATATTATTATGAAGCTGATGTTTTAGCCGGCGACTTCTTATACATTCGCCGTTATCTGCCTGAAAAACTTAATGGGCAGATAATAATAACCAATACCACCACAAGCGATGATATGAAATTGTTAAAACAAAGAGGCATCAGCAAAGTAATAACAACCACACCGGATATGGGCGGGCGTTCCTTCGGGACCAATGTGATTGAGGCTCTCATCGTGACCTTGATTGGGCGGCCAATAGAGCAAATCAAGCCTGAAGACTATTATTCCATGCTGAAAGAGATGGACATGAGACCGGGAGTGGTTGATCTTAAGGAGTATTGATGTTTGACTTGGATTTTGCCTTTTACAATCTAAAAAACACGGACCGACGGGGAATATTCTGCCAAAAATTCATATTGGACAGATTAGCCCCGGTTTTTTTTGGCCCGCGGGTGGAAAGACTAATCGATCTGCAGGACCTGGGATCACGGGGTTGCAATATTACGCTGCCGCTGGGACCGGGAAACCTGAAAATGCTGGAGCCGCAAAACCGGGAGAACATCGTAAATAAATCGAAGGCTATTTTAGAAGAATACAACTTGCCTGCTATGGCAGTGGATAGACGGCATAAAAAGCAGTTCAGCGAATTATTCAATCAGCTGCCCCTGGTTTTTGGCGATAATTTTATTAAAGCCCTGGCTTCAGTAATGATAAGGGAAACCCTGTCACGCCGCAATATAAATAAGTTGGTGGTAGTAGGGGATACCGAATACTTTGCCGATTTTATCTGTGAGATTAGTAATCTGGGGATTCCGGTATCATTGCAGAGTCATAATCCCTGCCGCCAGGAGGTAATGGCATACCGTCTGCTTTATGAAAAAGGCCATGCTGTAAGTACCAGCTATATAAAACCCCAGCACTGGCAGCGGGGTGATTTAATTTTGATGTTTGATCCTGATCAGCAGCAATTGGCAATTACTTATCCCCAGGCCTTTTATATAAAACTAAGCAATGAGGTTTGTAATTTGGCATTGGAATTGGAGAATCGCCTGCAGAAGAATGGTATCGATTATTTGCTGCATAATTTGGCTCCGATCCTGGAAATATCTTTGCTGTCCAAAGCAGGAATTTGGGGCAGTGATGCCGAACAGAATAATGCCAGAGAGGGAGAAGGCCAGAGGTTCTTGGTGTTGCAAAAAATTGGCTATGAGCTTGGTTTATGGGACCTCTTCCTTGACAAGGCCATATGAGGTCTTTATAATACCATAAAGGAAAAGTAGCGATAAATTCATTAGGAGCGAGCTTAGCCTCGCTTTTTAGGTATCGGAAGAAACTGCTTCGCAGTTTCAACACACCGCTGCAACGAGGCGGGGGATCAGAACCCGCCGCTTGTTTTGCTTAATAGGAACCCGACCGCTTAAAGAAGAGAGACTTTTTTTGTCTCGTTATAAGTTATTATAGATAGGGGAATGATTATATGGCGGAAGAAAAAGAAGTTGTCCTGACTAAAGAAGGGCTGGAAAAATTAGAAAACGAACTGGAGCATCTTAAATCTGTCAAACGAGAAGAAGTTGCGGAGCGGATAAAACAAGCGATTGCTTTTGGCGATATATCTGAAAACTCTGAGTATGAAGATGCGAAAAATGAGCAGGCATTTATTGAAGGCCGGATCATGAGCCTGGAAAAAACCTTGAAGAATGCCCGTTTGATGGAAGATACCGATATTCGCACCGATGTAGTATCTCTGGGTTCCAAAATAACCTTAAAGGAAGTTAAGTCAGGCCGGGAGGTAATAGTGACCATAGTCTCCTCGGTGGAATCCAAACTCAAGGATGGCAAGATATCCGACGAATCGCCGGTAGGCCGTGCAGTAATGGGCAAAAAAGTAAGGTCAGTTGTGGAAGTTGAAGCTCCGGCTGGAAAGATAAAATACAAGATATTAAAGGTGGATAAGTAGTCGAGACAAGTGTGTCAAGGGGACGGTTCTCCTGACACATTGAGACTACTCTTGATATGCTTGTGTCGATATCTCCAGTGTCAGGAGAACCGTCCCCTTGACACACCGGACAAAAGCAAGGAAGTGTTTTAATGTCAGAACAGGAAGCAAATATTAATGAAATAGGCGATATTAATGAACTTAAGAAGGTTCGGCGGGAAAAACTGGCGGAACTTAAAGACATGGGAGTTGACCCCTTTGGGGGCAGATTTGAGCGCAATGCCATGGCCCAGCAAATCAAGGATGAGTTTGAAGCATGGGAAGGTAAATGCGTACAAATTGCCGGGCGCATAATGGCCAAAAGACGGCACGGTAAAGCCGGTTTTGCTAACCTTTTCGACCTTTCCGGCGACATTCAGCTTTATTTTCGCAAAGATGATATAGGGGAAGAAAAATACGAGCTTTTCAAAAAGCTTGATATGGGCGATATACTGGGCATTGACGGTGAAGTTTTCCGTACCCAGAAGGGTGAAATCAGTGTACATGTCCGCAATCTGGTTTACCTTTCAAAGTCCTTAAATCCGCTGCCCGAAAAATGGCACGGGCTGAAAGATGTGGAACTGCGCTACCGGCAGCGTTATGTCGATTTGATCGTTAATCCTCATGTAAAAGAGGTATTCATCAAGCGCAGCCGGATTATTAAGGAAATTAGAAATTACTTGGATGGACAGAGTTTTCTGGAAGTCGAAACCCCGATGATGCAGCCGATCCCCGGCGGTGCTACCGCCCGGCCCTTTGTTACCCATCATAATGCCCTGAATATGGAACTTTACCTGCGGGTGGCTCCGGAGCTTTACCTTAAGCGCCTGCTGGTCGGGGGATTGGAAAGGGTTTACGAAATTAACCGCAGCTTCCGTAATGAAGGAATTTCGACCCGCCACAACCCGGAATTCACCATGCTGGAACTGTACCAGGCTTATGCCGATTATCAGGTAATGATGGAACTTACCGAAGATTTGATTTCTTCCGTTATATTCAAAGTCAACGGCAGCATGGTGGTTGACTTCGAAGGCCAGCAGATAGATTTTAAACCTCCCTGGAGAAGACTGGCTATGCTGGATGCCATTAAGGAACATACCGGACTTGATTTTACAGTAATAAATGACGATGAAGCAGCTCGTCAGGCTGCAGTCGGTCTTAATATGGAAGTACATAAAACAGCTTCCCGGGGAGAAATTATCAATGAAGTTTTTGAGCAGTTTGTAGAGGACAAGCTCATCCAGCCCACTTTTATCTATGGGCATCCGGTGGAAATATCCCCACTGGCCAAACGCAATGCTGCACACCCTGAATTCACTGATCGTTTTGAGGTTTTTATTATGCAACGGGAAATTGCCAATGCTTTTTCCGAGCTTAATGACCCTATTGACCAGAAAGAACGTTTTATGAAGCAAGTTGAAAAAAGAGCGGGTGGCGATGCGGAAGCTCATATGATGGATGAAGATTACATAAACGCCTTGGAATACGGCATGCCGCCGGCTGGCGGTCTGGGAATCGGCATTGACCGAATCGTCATGCTTATGACCGGCTCTGCTTCGATCAGAGATGTAATTTTATTTCCAACCCTGCGTTCCCGGGAGTAACGGGGTGACAAAAGGACCGTCCCCTTGTCACCCCCAGAGAAAGGATATTAACTTGTTATTCAATTCCTACGAATTCATATTCCTTTTTTTGCCTTTAAGCCTGCTGTTCTATTTTTTCCTTAATCATCGCGGCCAGGGCACAGCAGCAAAAGCCTGGCTGGTTATCTGCTCGCTGCTTTTCTACAGCTGGTGGAATATCATATATCTGCCGCTAATTCTGGCTTCCATGCTTTTTAATTATCTACTGGGTTCAACATTAAGCCGCAATAAACTTGCCTCGCCCAAAGCCCGGCTTCTCTTAGGCCTTGGTATCGCAGCGGATATTGCGTTGCTGGCTTACTTCAAATATGCAGATTTCTTTATAAACAATCTTAATCTCATCTTTTCCAGTCATATAGAACTTTTGAATTTAACGCTGCCCCTGGCCATAAGCTTTTTTACCTTCCAGCAGATTGCCTATCTGGTAGATGCCTATCATGCTGAAGCCCAGGAGTATGATTGGCTTAATTACGCCCTTTTTGTAACTTTCTTTCCCCACCTTATCGCCGGTCCGATAGTTCATCATAAGGAAATGATGCCGCAGTTTCGATCACTTGAGAATAAGAGCTGGAATTACGAGAATGTTGCCCGGGGGCTCTTGCTTCTGGTTATCGGCTTGTTTAAAAAAGTGGTAATTGCCGATGCTCTGGCAGTATGGGCGAGTTGGGGTTTTGATACTGCTTCAGCCTTGACTTTACTGGAGGCCTGGATAGTATCATTATCCTATACCTTCCAGATTTACTTTGATTTCAGCGGTTATACGGATATGGCACTGGGACTCGCACTGATGTTTAATATCCGTTTGCCGATAAATTTCAATTCCCCTTACAAATCGTTAAATATTCAGGAATTCTGGCGACGCTGGCATATGACCCTGTCACGTTTTTTGCGCAACTATATATATATACCTCTGGGTGGTAACCGCTTCGGGGAAATCCGACTCTACAGCAATCTCATAATTACTTTTCTTATCGGCGGACTATGGCATGGAGCAGCCTGGACCTTTGTGTTCTGGGGGTTTTTGCATGGTATGGCCCTGGTTATACACCGCATCTGGCAGAAAACCAACATTAAGATGAATCGAGTATTAGCATGGATTCTATGTTTCAACTTTATCAATCTGACGTGGGTATTTTTCCGGGCTCGCAACTGGGCAGATGCAACAAAAGTAATACAAGGGATGCTTGGTCTAAACGGTTTCGTCCTGCCTGAATGGCTGGCAGCTCATCTGGGAGGATTGGCTTCCTGGGGAATAGTGTTCCAAAAAGTGACACTGGCAGATTTACCGCAAGCAATGATATTTCTGACTATCAGCTTGCTTATTGCATTAACGGCCCGAAACTCCATGCAGATAGAAGACCGGTGGCAGCCCAATCTGCTAAGCGCTGTCCTGGTAGGTGCGATGGCGATTACGGCCATCCTCAATCTGACCCGGGTAAGCGAGTTTCTCTACTTCAATTTCTAGACGGTGTGACAAGGGCAAGTGACAAGGACCGTCCCCTTGTCACACTTAAAGGAGCTGGAACTGATGAGCTACAAGAAATGGCTGATAACTGTTTTATGCATTGTAATTTTGCCCCTGCTGGCCATAGCTGGGTTCAATTACTATATTGATCCGCTGTGGAATTTTAATCATGCCAATCGCTATAATACAATCCAGGCATCATTTGACGAGCGGCAGCAGAAAACCAACAGGGTCACTTTTGGTAAATTTGATTATGATACTTTGATTCTGGGCAGCAGCCGCGTTACATATATCAGCCAGTATGATTTTGCGGGCCATCGCGCTTTTAATTATGCAGTAAGCAATATGCTCTTAGATGAATATTATGATTATGTGGAATATGCCAAGCTTAAGAACGGCCGTGATTTTGATTATATTATCATTGGTCTGGACTTTTACAATACAAATCGAAACCTGCAACGCGAGTTCCAGGAACCAGCTTACTATATAAAAAAATCCAATGAATTCGCCTACCGCTACAAGACCCTGCTTTCAACAGATGTGCTGGAGTATGCCATACAAAACCTAAAGTCCTCCCGGCAGGGGGTTCCCCAGAATTTTGCCTATGACCGCCGGAATGTAAAAACACTCAACCTGGTGAATGCCAAAGATAAGCCGGCCAAGGTGAATGCCACCATGGAGAAATACCGTAAGGACCTCTA